>JBCDJH010000240.1:0-4152 GCA_038747965.1 Pseudomonadota bacterium | reverse complement strand
GAAAGGGAGCGCTATGACCAACGCCGATATCAGCCTAGGCGGAGCGGACGCATTGTCCTCCACCTATCACCATGAGGGCGACAACGAGCCGCCCTCCGATCGCCATGGCGGCGAGACCATCACCGAAGACGTCGCCAAGAGTTATTGGGCGGAGAACATCAAGCTGCTGACCGCGCTGCTCGCGGTTTGGTTCACGGTCTCCTTCGGGGCCGGCATCTTGTTCGTCGACGCCCTGAACCAAATCGAAGTCGGCGGCTTCAAGCTTGGCTTCTGGTTCGCGCAGCAGGGCTCCATCTACGTCTTTGTCGCCCTCATCTTCATCTACGCCGTTCGTATGCATCAGATCGAACGCCGCTTTGGCGTCGACGACGACTGATCCAGCGGGCCCGAGAGCCCCAAGCGCTCCATTAGGGAGGAAACAATGGACACGCAAACACTCACATATTTATTCGTAGGCTTATCGTTCGCGCTCTATATTGGCATCGCCATTTGGACGCGGGCGGGCTCCACCAAAGAGTTCTACGTCGCCGGCGGCGGCGTGCATCCCGTCGCCAATGGCATGGCGACAGCGGCGGACTGGATGAGCGCCGCCTCCTTCATCTCCATGGCGGGCATCATCGCCTTCGCCGGTTACGACGGCTCCGTGTACCTCATGGGCTGGACAGGCGGCTATGTGCTGCTGGCGCTACTGCTCGCGCCCTATTTGAGAAAGTTCGGCCAGTTCACCGTGCCGGACTTTATTGGCGAGCGGTACTATTCGAAGACGGCGCGTGTGGTCGCGGTGGTCTGCCTCATCGCCATCTCCTTCACCTACGTCGCTGGTCAGATGCGCGGCGTCGGCGTCGTTTTCTCTCACTTCCTCGATGTGCCCATCAATGCGGGCGTCGGCATCGGGATGTTCGTTGTGTTCTTCTACGCCGTGCTCGGCGGCATGAAGGGCATCACCTACACCCAGGTCGCCCAATACTGCGTGTTGATCTTCGCCTACCTCGTGCCGGCGATCTTCATCTCCATGCTGGTGACGGGAAATCCGGTTCCGCAACTGGGCCTCGGCTCCGACGTCAATGACGGGTCCGGACAATCGGTGCTGGAGCGGCTGGACGCAACCTTGGTTTCGCTCGGCTTCACCGAATACACCCAAGGCACCAAATCGATGGTGGACGTCTTCGCCATCACCCTCGCGCTGATGGTGGGAACGGCCGGTCTGCCGCACGTCATCGTCCGCTTCTTCACGGTGCCGAAGGTCTCGGACGCACGGAAGTCCGCTGGCTACGCCCTCGTCTTCATCGCGCTGCTCTACACGACAGCGCCGGCCGTGGGCGCCTTCGCTCGGATCAACTTCATCGAAACCGTCAACGGCGCTGAGTTCGCCGCGGCGGAGGAAGATGGCGGCGCGCCGAGCTTCTTCAAGACGTTCCAAGATCTCGGTCTCATCGCTTGGGTTGATAAGAACCAGGACGGCGTGATCAACTATTCCGCTGGCGCTCCGTTCGAGGGCAAGCCGAAATTCTCGGGCGAAACCGGGCTCCATGGCGAGCGTTTGGTGACCAACGCGTCCACCAGCAACGCCAATGAAGCTTATGTCGACCGGGACATCATGGTGCTGGCCAACCCGGAAATCGCCAAGCTGCCGGGCTGGGTTATCGCCCTTGTGGCGGCCGGCGGCATCGCTGCGGCGCTGTCGACGGCGGCGGGCCTGTTGCTGGTCATCTCCACCTCGGTGAGCCACGACCTCCTGCGGAAAACCTTCGCGCCGGACATCACCGACAAGCAGGAGCTGTGGGCGGCCCGGGGCGCAGCGGTCGTCGCGATCTCGGTCGCCGGCTATCTGGGCGTCAACCCGCCGGGCTTCGTCGCCCAAGTGGTGGCGCTCGCCTTCGGCCTCGCGGCCGCCTCGCTCTTCCCGGCGATCCTGATGGGGATCTTCTTCAAGAGCGTAAACAAAGAAGGCGCGATCTCCGGCATGATCGCCGGCCTCGCCTTCACCGTGGGCTACATCGTCTACTTCAAGTCGCCCTGGTTCGGCGCCGTGAATACGGCGGACAACTGGCTCTTCGGCATCTCGCCGGAAGGCATCGGCGCCATCGGCATGGCCATCAACTTCGCCGTCGCCGCGATCGTCTCCCGCCAGACTGCGCCAACTCCGACCTCGGTGCAGGATCTGGTGGACGACATCCGCATCCCAACCGGCGCGGCGCAGGCCCACGCCCACTGATCGACCTCTCCTCGATCACCAAAGCCTCAAGAAGCCCCGGCGTCCGCGCCGGGGCTTTTTTGTGTTTCTAGAGCAAATTGCAGCGCAAGCCGCTCACCGGTTTCGCGTCCGCAATTCGCGCAAGCAAAGACTTAGAGCCGTTTGCGGCCGCTAAACTGACTCATGTCAGACGCAAACGGCTCTAAGGAAAGCAGCGCGGGTTTTGCGGAAGAAGAGAAAAGATCGTAGCGTTCGTACATAAACATAACCAAAGGGAGGCCCGCGCACGTGCCGGGATGGGCGATCCTCGCCGCGATTGCGCTTTACACCGCAATCCTCTTCGCCATCGCGTTCCGGGGCGACCGGCAAGCGCTCTACCGCCAGACCGGCGGAGGCCACGCCTGGACGTTCGGGCTGTCGCTCGCGGTCTACTGCACCTCCTGGACCTACTACGGCGCCGTGGGCGCCGCCGCGGCGTCGGGCTGGGAGTATCTGCCCATCAATCTCGGGCCAATCCTGGCCTTCACGCTGGGCGCGCCGCTGGTGCGCAAACTCGCCGAGGAAGGCGCCAAAGCGCGCACCACCTCCATCGCCGACTTCATCTCCGCCCGTTACGGGCGATCGCGGCGGGTGGCGGCCCTGGTGACGATGATCGCCGTCGTGGGGTCTCTCCCCTACATCGCCCTGCAACTGCGCTCCGTCACGACAACGATGGAGGCGCTCTCCGCCGCTGGCGGCATCAGCTACGAGGTCGACCTCTTGCTGGTGGCCGCCGCCTTCGCGGCGTTCGCCATCTTCTTCGGCGCGCGAACGGCGGACGTCACCGCCCACAATCGCGGCCTCGTTCACGCCGTCGCGTTTGATTCCGTCGTTAAACTGCTAGCGCTCATCGCCGCCGCCGCTCTGGCCCTTTGGCTGTTCGGAAGCGGCCGATTGGCCGAGGCTGTCGCAGAGACAGGCGCCGGCGCGACGCCCGCCAACCCCTTCATGGCCGCCCCCGCGTGGGACCGGTTCTTCACCCTCACCGCCCTCGCCTTCGTCGCCGTGCTGTGCCTACCGCGCCAGTTCCATATGCTTGTCGTCGAAGGACGCGGTCGCGGCGGCTTGAAAACCGCTGGCCGGGTGTTCGTTTGGTACCTGGTGATCGTCAGCCTTGTCGCGCCGCCCATCACCCTGGCGGGGCTCTGGGGCGGCGTCAGCGGCGCGCCGGACCTCTTCGTGCTCAATCTACCCGTCGCCTTCGGCGCGGCGCCGCTTGCGCTGTTTGTATTCATTGGCGGGTTCGCCGCAGCGACGGGCATGATCGTCGTCGCGAGCGTCGCGCTTTCGGCGATGATCGCGAACGACCTCGTTGCGCCGCTGATGTTGAACCGCGCAGCGTCTCGAAAAGGCGAAGGCTTCGCCTCTTTGATGCTGGCGACGCGGCGGGCCACCATAGCCGCGTTGATGTTGGCGGCGGCGCTGTATGCGCTCTATGCGCCGGCTGAAATGAACCTCGCCAATCTTGGAACGCTCTCTTTCGCCGCGGCCGGGCAATTCGCGCCGGCGTTGATCGCCGGCCTTTATTGGCGGCGCGCCCATAGGGACGGCGCCCTTTGGGGCCTGTCGGCGGGCTTTGCGCTCTGGGCCTTGTGTCTCGTCGCACCGGCCTTTGGAGCCGACATTTGGACGCCGGCGGCGCCGCTCAGCGCCCTTGGGCTGGATCCGCTCGCGAGCGGCGTCGCCGTCAGCCTGACAGCCAACGCACTGCTCCTATGGCTTGGCTCCCGCCTGGCGATGCGCGCGCCGCGGGTCGTCGCGGCCGAGCCCGTCGGCGAGGCCAGCGCGCAAGGCATGCCCCAAGGCATGCCGTCGGACCGGCTGCGCGCGCTCCTCGTCCGCTTCGTCGGCACCCAGGAAGCGCAAGCCGCATTTGACGATTACGCCGTCGCCGCAGAACAGGCGGCCCCCACTGAGGT
>JBCDJH010000239.1:0-4160 GCA_038747965.1 Pseudomonadota bacterium | reverse complement strand
GAGAGATCCGCGTCTTGAAGGCGATTGAGGCGACGACAACAACTGGCGACGGACCGCTGGTTGTCAAAATCTCGGCCATCACGGCGGGTTTGCCGGGCCGGCCCTCCTTCGGCCGGCTTCACGGGTTGGTCGAAGACGCTCTTGAGGCGTCGTCCCTCGGATACACAATCCTCCGACCGACGTTCTTTCACCAGTCTCTCAGTCTCATGGCGGGCCCGATGCGCCGCGGCGTTTTGCCGGCGGCGACGGGCGCTGGCGCTGTCGGCTTTGTCGATCTTGCGGATGTCAGCGATTGCGCTGCCGCCGCCCTATTGACGGAAGGACGGGGTCGAACAATCGATGTGCTGACAGGCCCGGAGCAATTGACCATGGTGGAGGCGGCGAACCAACTGTCTGAATTAACGGCCCGCCCCGTTCGCCATGTAAGCCCGCCTAGCGCCGTGATGCCCTATCTCCTTTGGTTTGGGGCCGGTTTATCCCCGTGGCTCGCGCGGAAAGTCGCCGAGCTTATGGCCTGCATCAAAACGGGCGGCGAAGCGGTGACGACGGACAGTGTTGAAAGATGGCTCGGGCGCCCGCCTCGGCCTCTCGCTGCGTACCTTCCAGACTTAGCGGCGCAGCTCGCAAACAGCTGAATCCGGCGCGCCGCGCCGTGAACTGTGCGCTCAGCGCCGAGCGCGCGAGCGCGCCCCGCCTCCACCATCCACGCTGGTTCAATAACGCTGAGGGGATCAGCGCGACCGGCCGCAAGCCGGAAGCAGGAGGCGAAAATGACCAGAAAAAACAGTATTCTAGCCAAGAAATGGCGGTTGGGCGGATCGATGCTCGCGGTGATGGCGGCGTCTCTCGCCGCCGAGGCGCAGGCGCAGTCCTCCGGCGGACTTGACGAAATAGTCGTCACTGCGCGCCGCCGCGCGGAGAGTTTGCAACAAACGCCTGTCGCCGTGACGGCGCTTTCGGGCGAGGTGCTTGAGGAGCGCCAGGTCTTTCAGATTGCGGACGTCGGCAAATTCGCCCCCAACGTTTCGTTCGACAGCGCCGCGAACATTTCAGGCAGTTCGGCCTCGGTGACCGTCTTCATTCGGGGCGTGGGGCAAACGGACTTCAACCTGACGATCGATCCCGGCGTCGGCATTTATGTCGACGGCGTCTATGTGTCTCGCTCCGTCGGCGGATTGCTCGATACGGTTGACCTTGAAAGCGTTCAGGTGCTGCGCGGCCCCCAAGGGACGCTGTTTGGCAAGAACACCATAGGCGGCGCCGTTCTAGTGACGTCAAAGGCGCCGTCGACAGAAGAATTTGAAGTCACGGCTGAGGCGACGACGGGCCGCTTCAACCGCTTGGACTTCCGAGGCGCTGTGAACTTGCCGATCAGCGATCGCTTCGCCATCCGGGCGTCCGTGTCGGAACTGAACCGCGACGGTTACCAAGAGCGGATCATCGACGGGGACACCCAGGGCGATCAGAATTCCTTGTCTGGCCGCGTTTCCGCGCTGTTTGAGGCGACGGACAATCTCACTTTCAATTTGACGTTCGACGGAACCCATCGGCGGGAAACCTCCGCTCCCAACACGTTGCTGCGGGTGAACAACGATCCGAACGGCGCTGGCGGTCTCGGGACCTTCGGCATCTTCTACAACGCCGTTCAAACGGGGGGCACCTGTAACCCTCCATTCGATCCGCCAAACAATCCTCTGTGTTACAACAACCAGTGGGTGACCGGCGACGTCGACACTACGTTTGAGAATTCCGAGAACCGATCCGATCTCGATCTTTGGGGCGTCAATCTGACGACTGATCTCAGTCTTGGCGCGGTGAACGTCAAATCCATCACGGCGTACCGGGATCTCGAATCCTTCTTTAACCTCGCGAACGACGGCTCGCCGTTTGAGCTGAACTTTAGCTCCAACACCTACACCCAAAGCCAGTTCAGCCAGGAGCTGCAGTTCACCGGCAGCCTGTTTGACGATCGCTTCGATTGGTTGGTTGGGTTGTTCTACCTCAACGAGGAAGGCACGGACATCAACACCGTCCGTTTCCCGCCCTTCTTGCTCGTCAGCGGCGGCGACGTCGACAATGACAGCTACGCCGCGTTTGCACAGTTTGGCTTTGACATCACCGACAGATTGTCGCTGACCTTAGGTGGTCGTTACACCGATGAAACGAAACGGTTCACGCCGGATCAAATACTCGCTGAGGATTTGACGGGCTCTTTCCCGCCTGATGTCCGCTTGCTGCCGTTCGAGCAAGTGACGAACGACATCTCCGAGTTCACGCCATCCGTAACCGTCGATTATGCGCTCACTGACGATATCTTCACCTACTTCAACTATTCTCGCGGCTTTAAGAGCGGCGGCTTTACGCAACGGGTGTTTCCACCCCTGCCTGAGACGCCTGAGTTCGATCCGGAATTCGTCGACGCATTTGAAGTTGGGATTAAGACGGAGTTGTTCGACAACCGCTTGCGTTTGAATCTCGCCGGCTTTTATTCCGACTACGACGACCTTCAGGTCATCGTGAATGAAGGCGTAGCGCCGGTGGTGCGCAATGCCGGCGCCGCGACCCTCGCCGGTTTCGAGGCCGAGTTCGATACCGTTCTGTTTGACGATCTCATCGCTCTGAACGGCAGTGTCGGTTATCTCGATGCGGAGTATGATGAAGTCTCACCGCTCGCCGCGCCAATTACCGAGGACTTTGAGTTGCCGAACGCGCCGCGGTGGACGGCCACGGTCGGCGCGACGGTGAATGTTTGGCAGGCGGACGCCGGGCACCGCGCTTTCATACGGGCTGACTATTCCTACAGGGGCGAGCACTTTAAGGACGCCGTCAACACGCTCGACCTCAGACAGGAGGGCTTCAGCCTGTTGGGCCTCAGCGGCACCTTCCAATCGCCGGACGCGCGTTGGGCGATCACCGCCGGCGGCACCAACATTACGGGCGAGCGTTTCTTGCGCTCAGGCTACGCCGACATCGATTTGCCAGGATCGGGGCTCGGCTCGGTCAACGGGAATTTCTCACCGCCGGCTGAGTGGTTTACACAAGTGAGATTCCGCTACTAATCGGCGAAGGAGCAGCGAAACGATGAGCACTTTCAAAGCAGCGGTCGTTCAGGCTGCTCCGGTGCCTTTCGACCTGAGCGCGGGCGTCGACAAGACAATCGCCTTTATGAAAGAGGCCCGCGCCAATGGCGCGGACCTCATCGCGTTTTCGGAATGCTGGCTGCCGGGCTATCCCTTCTTCATATGGCTCGGCTCGCCGTTTTGGTCGATGCAGTTCCTGGAGCGCTATCACGAAAACTGCCTAGCGGTGGACGGCGCTGAGATGGCGCGGTTGCAGGAGGCGGCGGCGAATCTGCAAATCGAGGTCGTTCTTGGGTATTCGGAGCGCAGCAACGGCACGCGCTATATGGGGCAGTGCCTGATTGAGAGCGACGGAACATTGGCGTTTACCCGCCGTAAGCTGAAGCCGACCCACATGGAGCGGACGATGTTCGGTGAAGGCGATGGGGGCGACTTGGTGGTCGCTGAGACTCGCCTTGGCCGCATCGGCGCCCTCAATTGTTGGGAGCATATTCAGCCTCTCAACAAATACGCCATGTACTCAATGCACGAGCAAGTTCATGTGAGCGCATGGCCGAGCTTCTGCATGTCCGAAGAGGACGTGCACGCGCTGGGCCCGACCGTGAACCATGCGGCGTCGCGCGTTTACGCCGTAGAAGGCCAGTGTTTTGTGCTTGCGCCCTGCGCAGTGACGACCGAAGACTATATCGATCTCGTTTGCGATAGCCCTGACAAACGCGCCATCCTGCATGCTGGAGGCGGCGTTTCGATGATTTACGCGCCCGATGGGCGCGAATTGTGCGAGAGCCTCGGTCCCCACGAAGAGGGCCTTATTTACGCGGATATTGACTTGTCGCTGATCACGTACGCCAAGGCGACTGCTGATCCAGTGGGGCACTACGCCAAGCCGGACGCGACGCGCCTTGTCTTCGATCAACGCTCGAAGCCTCCGGTGCAGTTGTTACAAGACGCCGAAGCGCACGCTTCCAGCGAGGAGAGTGCTGAAGACGCAGAGTAGGCGGCGTTTGCGGTTGCCGCTTTTTTGAGCGCTGCGATCGCATAACCAGTCTTGCGCAGGCCGTCGCAGTTAACGCCGCGCAG
>JBCDJH010000238.1:0-4182 GCA_038747965.1 Pseudomonadota bacterium | reverse complement strand
TCTAGTTCGGACGCGCCTATTTGGCGGCGGCGTCCTACAAGTACGACATCAATGTGGTAGGCGGCGTCGGCATTCTCGGACCCCGCAACGAAGACGACGCCTAAGACGTGGTGGCGGACCACTGGCGGCCGATGACGCCGTTGCCGGAGGCGTTGGAGCGATTCGGTTTGGCGGCGGGGCCGGCGACCCTGTTCATCTCCGGCGGCCTCGCGAATGAGGGCCGGGCGGTGTCCGAAGTCTGGAAGATGACGCCGGGCGTCAACAGCCGTTGGACGCCGCTGCCGTCCTTGCCTGCGGCGCGCGCGGGCCATGCGATGGTTTGGATAAACGACGCCCTCTACATCATTGGCGGTCTTGGAGAAAACGCTGATCGGATTTTGCGGCTCGGGGTTGATGATGAGGACTGGCGCGTCGTTGGGCGCTTGCCGGAGTCCCGGTCCGACATCGCAGCCGTCGCAGTCGGCCGCGATATCTACGCCATTGGCGGGCTTTCGAAGATGGGCGGCGCCTCCCGCCGCGTTGACGTGTTTGACACGCGCGCGGGCGAGGTGCGGCGGGGGCCCAGCTTGCCCGATGGGCGCGCCGGGCATGTGGCGGCCAATCTCGGCGGCGTCGTCCATGTGGCCGGCGGGCGAACCACACAGCCGGAGCGCACGCTCGCCAGCCATCTGAAGCTCGCGCCGGGCGGCGCTTGGGCCACAGAAGCGGAATTGCTCACCGCCCGTTACGCGCCGGCGGGCGCTGTGGCGCAAGGGTCGTGGTACGTGTTCGGCGGCGGCGCCGGCGGCGGGTTCTTGACGGTCTTCACGGCGACCGACGCGGTTGAGATCTATCAGCCCTAAGCGGCTATGAGGCGACTTGCTGCGAGCCTCGGGGGCGACCCTGGGGGCAACGTCGGCGGCGCGTGCAACCGCTAAGCGTTCTAGGCGCCCATTGGCGTTCCGTGTTAGTTAACGACTTTGACTCGAAGACGTGGACGGGCCGCTGGACACCGTCCGACAGGGGGTTGCGTGATGAGGACCGGAGAAGCGGGCCTTAACCTGATCAAGGGCTTCGAAGGGCTGCGCATGCAGTCCTACTATACGCCGTCCGAGCAATGGAGCGTCGGCTACGGTCACACGGGCAGCGCCCACCACGGCATGGCGGTGAGCGAAGGCCAGGCGGATATGCTGCTGAAGCAGGATATCGAACCCGTTGAGCGCCTCATCGACGAAACCGTGATGACGCCGCTGAACCGCAACGAGCACGACGCGCTCGTGTCTTTCATCTTCAATGTGGGCGCCGATAACTTCCGGCGCTCCTCCGTGCTGCGTCGCCTCAATGCGGGCGACCGTCTCGGCGCGGCCGACGCCATGGAGATGTGGTCCAAAGCCCATGTGAATGGCGAGCTGGTGAAGCTCGACGCCCTAGCGCGCCGCCGCGCCGCCGAGAAGTCTCTGTTCTTGATGCCGATCAGCGCGGAGACGGTGATCCCCTCCAGCGATATCCGTCCGGCGGACGAGTGTGAGACGGCGCGCCTCGCCTCAGGCCGAAGCGCCAAGGCGCTCGCGCGCATCACGGCGTCCAGCGAGTTGTCCGAGCAGGAGCAAGCGGTTCGGTCGGAAGCGCTCTTCGCCGCCAGCCGATCGCTCGCCGGCGATCCCACCAAGATGATCATCAGCCGCGCGGAAGAGCGGGCCGATTGGGGCGTCACCGCCGGCGCGGCTCTGGCCGGGCTTGGCGGCCTCGTCGCGGTCCTCGTCGGCGCAATCATCCTAGTGGGGCTGGAAGCGCCGGCCGTCGCGTCCGCCGTCGGGCTCGATGAAGACCGGATGATTTCTCTCTTTGATCGCTTGCCGATCTGGTTCGTCGGCATCGGCGCCGTGGTCATCTACTTTATCGTCTATGTGCTGGTGAAGCGCTCGGTCCGCCACGATCTGAAGCTCCGCCGGGAAGAAGAGCTGGCGCGTTACCAAATCCTCGACTAGCTCGTTTATCGCTCAGCGGCGATTGGCCGGCGACGCTCCGCCGCTTGCGGGCGCGCGCCAAATCAGCTTTCCAAGGTCCCATGACCCTGCATTTGAAGAAACTCTCCGTCGGCGCCCAGTCGGTGGAGGATTTGGAAGCGTGGCGCGACCATGTGGTGGCGCGCAACAAAGCCGCGACCGGCGAAGAGGTGATGGACCATGTCACCCGCATGTGGCCTCGCCGCGGCGGCGAGCTGCTGGACGGCGGCTCTCTCTACTGGGTCATCAAGAAGGCCATCCGCTGCCGCCAACGGATCCTCGACCTGCGCGAAGCCGTCGGCGAGGACGGCGTCAAACGATGCGCCATCATCTTAGATCCTGAGATCCTCCCCACGGAGGCGCGCCGCTGCCGACCTTTCCAAGGATGGCGCTATTTGGAGCCGGAGGCCGCGCCAGCGGACGCCGCCGGCGCCGCCGCGACCGGCCTGCCGCTCAAATTGCGGGATGAGTTGGCCGAACTCGGCTTGCTCTAACGCGAAAGCCTCGCCACCATGCCCCAATACGGGATGACGGGGTGCGGGATCATGGGGCGGTTTTGGCTTCGACTGTTGAACGGGCTGGCCGGCGACGCGGCGTCGGTGTTTCGGCTGATCGTGCTGCAAGCGCCGCTCTGGGCTCTGGCCGCGGGCTGCGCGGACGGCCGAGAGATCTGCCTCACCCAGGATCTTCCCCTGGTCGCGGGCCATCAGGACGCCTGTTACAAGGCCAAGAAAGTCAAAGAACTCTTCGATTTGCCGCTGGTGCGGGAGGACGGGACGCCCGTCGCCGTTCGCCTCGCCCATCCGACCGACTTCACCCTGTCGGAGGAAGTTCGCACCTGCCGCCGCTACCGTGAGCTGACGGCGCAAGATTGGTTCGCCGAGACCTCGCTAGATATGGCGCAGGAGGCGTTCTTCGTGCGCGCGTGCGGCATCTTCGACGCCCTCGCCCGGGCGAAAGAGGCGAAGGTCTCTTACTTTCACGCGCGCACTGCGGAACGTGATTTGATGTCGATGCGGGCAGGCGCGCTGCCTGGGTTTGGCGAAGCGCCCTCTGACGGCGCGTCCGGCGGGGAAGCGGCGGACGCTCGGGCCGCGTCGCCAAGCGATACGGCCACCATCGGCGAGCTGGAGGCCCAAGGGCTCGCGGCGGCGAAAACCGCGCCCAATGGGGAATGGATCGTCGAGCGCAACGGCTCCCTCATCGTCATCCAGCCTGTCGCTAGAGCCGACTTCGACGGCGACGGCGCGGAGGATGCGCTCGTCTTCATCCGTGTCCGGGCGATTGGCGGCACGGCCTCCACCGCGCTGTTGGCGATTTTGAGCAAGCCCGCGGTCGACGCCCCCGTTGAAATGACCATGATGTAGCGCGCCGCCCTGCTCCGCCCTGTGCCGCTCTACGCCGCTCCGTGCCTCAATCCCGTTTCCGTTAAGGGGGCGTTAACGCAAACGCGGCGACACAGCGACTTTGGGGACGAAGCTGCGAGACGCGTCATGGCGAGAACTGCGCAAAAGCTGGGTGCGATGGCCGCGTTGATATGCGCGGGATGCGCCAACTCGGGCGCAAACTCAGGCGGGGAGGAGGGCGCCTCCCGCCAGCCGGAGCCGCTGGCCCAGCCGGTTGTCGCCGCAGCGCCCGCTGAAAGCGACGTGGGGCGGGTTGGGCCTCAAGGCCTTGAGCCGAGCGAAGCTCAGCGCATTCGCGCAGAGCTCTTGGACCTCATGGCCCGGCTTGACGCGCTGGAGGGCTCGGTTCGGCCCCAGCGCGCTGCAGCGCCTGCGCAACCCATGCTATTCGCGCCCGAGACGGCGAGCGCCGAACCCTCAGCTACGTTGGGGAGCGGCGAGATCGTCACCCGCAGCGTCCTCTACGCTGTTCACCTGGCGTCCTATCGCCAGAAAGAAAACGCGCGAGCCGGCTGGGCTGAAATCCTCGCGCGCCATGGCGGCGCCTTAGCGGTGGCTGATCCGATGCTGGAGGCGGCCGACCTCGGCGATCGCGGGCTCTATTTGCGGCTGAAGGCCGGGCCGTTCGATCGGCTGACGGCCGCGCAAGTGTGTGTGACGCTCACCGCCGAGGGGCAGTACTGCCAAGTGACGAACTTCTCTGGAACGCCGCTTTAGGGTTTGTGGAGAATCAACGTGAGTTGATGACTGCCGAGCATGCGTAGATCATCGATTTGAAGTTTCTGTCCGTC
>JBCDJH010000237.1:0-4185 GCA_038747965.1 Pseudomonadota bacterium | reverse complement strand
GCCCCCGCCCGGCGCCCGGCCGAGCGTTCTCGCCGTTTCTTCCAGGGCGCGAGCGGACCGGAGGGCCAGATTGGTCTCCAAGGGCTCGCCAGCGAGCGCGTCTGCGAACGGCCCGTCTATCGCTAGGCTGAGGCCTTCCGAGGGGCGCGCCGCCACTTCGTCGCCAAAGTCGGCGAACGCCACATAGCTGTCGAGCGGGTGATATCCGTCGGACTGGACAGCGCCCACATGCAAGGTGAGGTTCAGTTTCGCGCGCGCCCGCACGCTGACGCCCGCCATCGCCAGCGCCTTAGGCCCCGCTTTTGGCGCCAGCGCCAGACCCGGTCGCGGGTTCCAGACCCAGCTCAATCTTCCGCCTAAGGAGCGCTTCGGTCTCTTCCTCGGGCTCCAGCGTCAGCGCGCGGCGCCATTGATGGCGCGCTTCGATGCGCCGGCCGGCCCGCCAATAGGCGTCGCCCAAATGATCGACGATGGTGGGATCGGCTGGCGTAAGCTCGGCCGCCCGTTCCAAATGGATGACCGCCTCTTCATAGTCGCCGATGCGAAAGTGAGCCCAGCCGAGACTGTCGACAATCGACCCGTCGTTGGGCTGGAGCGCCACCGCTCGCTCAATCAGCTCCATGCCTTCGCTGAGATTGACGCCGCGATCGATCCAGGAATAGCCGAGATAATTGAGTACGAAGGGCTGCTCCGGCGACAAATCCAACGCCGCCTGCAGGTCCTTCTCAGCGCTCGGCCAGTCTTTCGCGCGTTCATACGCGACGCCGCGCGCGAAGTAGGTGCGCCAGCGGGCGGATGCGGGTTGACCTTCGGACTGGAGCAAGGCGTCATCGTAAACGGCCACCGCCTCCTCGAAACGATCCTGGGCGCGCAATAGATCGCCCAGCTGCAGGAGCGCCGCCGTCGCCGCGCCGCTGATAGCGGGGTCCGGCCGGCTATCGTTCGCGTAGCCTTGCTTGCGCAGTATCGCGATCGCACGGTCCGCCTCGTCTAGGCGTTCCAGATTGACCGCTAAGGCGATCTGCGCTGCGGGAAAGAGCGCGGAGGAGGATTTGACGCGGCTGAAAGCGTCCGCCGCTTCGTCCCAAAGTTCCCGCGATTCGTAGAGCTCCCCCTGGAAGATGTGCGCGCTCGCCATATCGGGATCGAGGTGGAGCGCCAGCTGCAGATACATCAGCGGCGTCTCGATGCCCCCATCCTGGGCGAGCGCCGCCGCCATGTTGAAGAACGCGAGCGCGCCGCCGGCGAGCGCGCCCGCGGCGAAGGGCTCGGGCGCCTCGTCGCCGTCGAGCACCCGCCGAAGCCCGGCCTGCGCGCCGAAATCGTAAGGCGCGATATCGAGGATGGCTCTGTAATGCGTCTCGGCCGGGGCGCGGCCGTCTTCGCCTTGGCGCTCCAGAAAAATGCCGTAGGCCGCCCGCACTTGACCGGCGGACGCGCTACGGCTTGCTGCGACATACGCTGCGTCGGCGGCGCGGCGCTGATCCGACGCTTCCAGAATCAAAGCCCTGTGCAGGGGATGGAAGCCGCGGAAAATGTCGCGGCGTTCATCGGCCGCCAGCCGCTCCAGCGCCATGTCATAGCGGCCCTCGTCCACGAAGGACCAAGCGTCCAGAAGAACGGCCAGGGTCGCGTTGAACGGACCAAAATCGGCGTCGGCGAGGAGCCGGCGGGCCGCGCCGTAACGCCCTCGGCGCATCTCTTCGGCCGTGAGCGTGAGGCTGGCGATGCCGCTCTTCTCCTCGCCCATGGCGCCCGCCAGATCGATGGCTTGGCTCATATCGCCATTGGCGAGTGCGAGAAGGAAAGCTCGCCGCAAGAGGATCGCGTTGCCGGGCTCAGCCTTTAACGCGTCCAAATAGTAAGCTTCCGCGCGGTCCGTGTCGCGCGCCGCGACTGCGAATCGGCCGGCTAGGTAAGCGCCATAGAGCGAGCCGCTATCGCGTCCCTGCAAGGACAGGGAGCGCACGCCCGCTGTTGGGCCTCCAGCGCAGGCGGCCAGGCTCGCAGCCGCGAGCGCCGCGCCGACGGCGCCGCTCAACCAGCGGGGGCGCCGCCCTACATGTTTGGATAGTTGGGTCCGCCGCCGCCCTCCGGCGTCACCCATAAAATGTTCTGGCTTGGATCTTTGATGTCGCACGTTTTGCAATGCACGCAGTTTTGGGCGTTGATCTGAAAGCGCGGGTTCGTTCCGTCATCCTCGGTGAGGATTTCATACACGCCCGCCGGGCAATAGCGTTGCGCCGGCTCCGCGTAAACCGGCAGATTCACTTTTATCGGCGTCTCCGGATTAAGCAGCGTTAAATGGGCGGGCTGATCTTCTTCATGATTGGTGGCGGAAAACGACACGCTGGTGAGCTTATCGAAGGTGATGACGCCGTCGGGCTTCGGATAGTCTATCGGCTTATGCTTGGAAGCGGGCTCCGTCGCTTCGGCGTCGGTTTTCCCATGGGACAGCGTTCCGAAGAACGAAAATCCGCCAAAGAGGGTCGTTGTCCAAAGATCGACGCCGGCGAGGCCAATGCCCCCAACCACCGTGCCAAATTTCGACCATAAGGGCTTGGCGTTACGCGCTTTTTTCAGCTCGGCCGCAACAGGGCTGGAGGCGTAGGCGGCCTCATAACCCTCAAGCGTATCGCCCTCGCGCCCCTCGCCGATCGCGGCGAAAGCGGCTTCGGCGGCGAGCATGCCTGTTTTGATAGCGTTGTGACTGCCTTTGATGCGAGGAAGATTGACGAAGCCGGCCGCGCACCCGATGAGCGCGCCGCCTGGAAAGGCGAGCTTGGGGACGGACTGATACCCGCCCTCCGTGATCGCGCGGGCGCCGTAGGCGACGCGCTTGCCGCCCTCAAGCACCGGCCGCACATCCGGGTGGGTCTTCAGCTTCTGGAACTCGTCATAGGGCGACAGGTACGGGTTCTTGTAGTTCAGATGGACCACAAGCCCGAGCGACACGTAGTTCTCGCCGAAATGGTACATGAAGGAGCCGCCGCCGGTGTCGCCGGATAGCGGCCAGCCGAAGGTGTGCTGGACGAGCCCGGGCGAGAACGCCTCGTCGGTCACCTGCCACAGCTCTTTGAGGCCGATCCCATACTTTTGCGGATCCCGGCCCTCGTCCAATTTGAACTCTTTAATCAAGGCCTTAGAGAGCGATCCTCGGACTCCCTCTGCGACCAGGACGTATTTTCCGTTCAATTCGACGCCCGGCTCGCCGTCCGGCTTCATCTCACCGTCCCGGCCGATGCCGAACACCCCGGCGACAACGCCTTTGATAGAGCCGTCCTCGCGGCGCACCAAGTCGGAGGCCGCCATGCCCGGGTAGATCTCGACTTCGAGAGCTTCCGCCTGCTCGGCCAGCCAACGGCAGACGTTGCCGAGGGAGGCGATGTAGTTGCCGTGGTTCTTCACCATCGGCGGCAGTGCGAATGTCGGGAGCGGCAGCGAGCCGGCCGGCCCGAGATAGAGGAACCGTTCAGAGGCGACTTCCGTCTCCAGCGGCGCTCCCGCCTCTTTCCAATCCGGCAACAGCTCGTTGAGCGGCGCGGGATCGATAACGGCGCCCGAAAGAATGTGCGCGCCGACTTCCGATCCTTTTTCTAAGACGGCGACGCTGACATCGCTCTGAGCCTCGGCGGCTAGCTGCTTTAAGCGAATCGCCGCGCTGAGACCGGCCGGCCCCGCGCCGACGATCACCACGTCGTAATCCATGCTTTCGCGCTCGACTGGCGCGGCGTTTCCATTCGATTCCGCCATTTCAAGCCCTTGTCCCTGGTCGCCGCCTGCGCGGCCGGATATATCGATCGTGCAGGAGTAATGGCCTGCGAAGCGCCCCGGGCCAACTGCAAGATACGATATATGAGGCTAAGTCAGCATCGACGCGCGCCAAGCGCCCGCGACGGTTGGTCCTTTGGGGCGCGTCGATCCGGCGAGGCCGCGCCATGAACGACGCGCCCGCCGACCCCGACACTGTGGATGCGATCATCGCCGCGCTAAGGTGGCAAGATGAATTCGGCTGCGCGGCCATGGTCGGCGACACGCCCGTCGGCGCTTACCGCTGGGGGGCACACTTGCGTCCCGCGCAGTCGCCTGGGGCTCCAAGCGCGAGGCTCGCGCCCGCGCCGACCGCGCAGCGAGACCGCCGCCCGGAGAGCCCGTCCGTCTTCTCGCCCAAACCGAGGGGCGCTC
>JBCDJH010000236.1:0-4211 GCA_038747965.1 Pseudomonadota bacterium | reverse complement strand
GGCCAAATCGCACATGGATCGCCCGTTGAAGCCGCGCTTCGACATCGTAATAGGCCGCGCCAAGGGTCGCTTTGAAGGGGCTGATCATGTCGCCGATGACGTACTCCGGCGCGTCGTGAAGCAGCGCCGCCAGCCGCCATTTCGCCGGCCATTCGGGACGCAATTCGCCGCATAAGGCTTCGACGATGACGCTGTGCTGCGCGACATTAAAGGGCGTGTCGCCGCGGGTTTGCCCGTTCCAGCGCGCCACCCGCGCCAGGCCATGGGCGATGTCTTCGATTTCGATGTCCAGCGGCGAGGGGTCGAGGAGATCGAGCCGCCGGCCGCTCAACATGCGTTGCCACGCGCGCGCCGGCGCGGCTTTCGGCGATCGTTTCGGCTGAGCCATGGGACAATGACCTTAGGGACGCGCCCGGTAGAGCCGTTTGCGTCTGATATGATTCAGTTTTGCGGCCACAACCGGCTCGAAGTCTTTGTTTGCGCGAATGGCAGACGCGAAACCGGCGGGCGGCCTGTCCTGCAATTCGCTCTCGTAGCGCGTTGGACGTTAGGACGCCTTGCGGACGACGACGCTGCCCGCGGAATAGCCAGCGCCAAACGCGCAGATGACGCCGATATCGTCTGTCTGCAGATCGGAATGGTGGCTATGGAAAGCGATGATGGAGCCTGCGGAGCTGGTGTTGGCGTATTCGTCCAAAATGATCGGCGCTTCGTCCGGGTTCGGATCGCGGCCGAGCACGCGTTTGGCGATAAGCATGTTCATGCTCAAATTGGCCTGGTGCATCCACATGCGTTTGAGGGCGCTGGGGGCGACGCCCACCTCGCCAAGATGCTCCAACAGCATGTCCGCCACCATTGGGCAGACTTCCTTGAAGACCGCGCGCCCATTCTGCTTGAAGAGCTTATCCTCCGCGCCCGCCGTCTCCGGCGCGGTGCGATTCAAGAAGCCGAAATTGTTGCGGATGTTGTTCGAGAACGACGTTTTCAAACGGCAACCGAGGACTTCAAACGCCTCTCCGTGAATGCCGTCGAGGGGCTCCACCACGACCGCCGTCGCCACATCGCCGAATATGAAATGGCTGTCGCGGTCGCGGAAGTTGAGGTGGCCTGTACAGATTTCCGGGTTGACCATCAGCACCCGTCGGGCGCCGCCGGCGACGAAGTCCGTCGCCGTCTTGAGGCCGAACGCGGCCGACGCGCAAGCGACGTTCATGTCGAAGCCGAAGCCGTCGATGCCCAGCGCGTTCTGAATTTCGATGGCCATGGCGGGATAGGGGCGCTGCATGTTGGAGCAGGCGCAGATGACGGCGTCGATGTCCTGCGGGCCGACGTCGGCGGCGCGCATGGCGTCGCGTGCGGCGGCGACGGCGATCTCGGCCAGCACGGAGATCTCCTCATTGGAGCGTTCGGGCAAGCGCGGTGCCATGATGTCCGGGTCCAAAATGGCGTCTTTCGCCATGACATAACGCGCCTTGATGCCAGACGCCTTTTCGATGAACTCGGCGCTGGAGGGCTGCAGCGGTTCGACGTCGCCATTGGCGATCGCCTCGGCGTTGGCGTCATTGTGGCGTGCGACGAAGGCGTTAAAGGCTGTGACCAGTTCTTCGTTCGAAATCGAGTCAGAGGGGGTGAAGAGCCCCGTCCCGGAAATGCCGATCGCCGCCATACCCCTGCGGCCTCCCTTCTTGCTTTTTAAAGGACCACGCGAGCGAAGCAGTCTGCGCCCATTGGCGCGCCGCCACAATAGGTTCGCTCTTCCGTTCGGTTTCGGAAGTCTAGAGCCGTTTGCGTCTGGTGGGGTTCAGTTTTGCGGCCGCAACCGGCTCTAAGTTTTTGTTTGCGCGAATTGCGGCCGCGAAACCGGTGACCCACTTGTCCTGCAATTCGCTCTAGGCGCCGAAAGGATTTGGAAGCGGCCGCCTCTTGAGCGGCGCCCGCTCTCCGGGTCTTAGAGGTAGTTGACGACCAGGAGGACGCCTAGAAGGATGGCGGTCCATAGCGCCATGGAGCCGAGCGGCCATGTCCGCGCGAGCCGCCCTTCCGGCCCATGCAGCCAGTAGACCCGATCGATCACCGTGCGCGAGCTGCTGAGCAGCTTGTACCAAGCTCCGGACCAGAGGCGGCCGACGATGTCGACGCCCCACATGGTGAGCTTGCGGCCTGGCACCCGGTAGAGCCAGTCGAAGTCGAGGTTGGTCGACGGCACTTCCGGCGGATAGAGCTTGAACTTCACCAGCGCGACAAAGGCGAGGATAGCGAACAGCAGCAATTGCAGCTGCGTCACCACGTGCGCCGCCGTGTAGGGATGATACTCCACCTCCGCTGGGAGCAGTGCGTAAAAGGCGTTGGGGAACAGTCCGATGACCACGCACAAAACGGCGCTGATCCCCATGGCCAGCTGCATGGTGAAGGGCGCTTCGGCGGGCCGCTTGCCGCTGTCATGGGCGAAAAAGGCGAAGTACGGGATCTTGATGCCCGCGTGCTCCAACACCCCGGCCGAGGCGAAGAGGAGGATGAGCCAGATCGCCGTCATATGCTCTTTAGCGACGCCGTCTATAATCATGCCTTTGGTGACGAAGCCGGCGAACAGCGGGAACGCTGAGATGGAGAGCGCGCCAATGATGCAGAGCGTCGTCGTCAGCGGCATGGATTTATAGAGCCCGCCCAGCTCCGTCGCTTTGGAGGTACCCGTCCGATACATCACCGCGCCGACGCTCATGAAGAGCAGGCTTTCAAAGATGATGTTGCAAAAGGCGTAGCCGACGGCGCCGTTGAGGGCGATGGGCGTGCCGATGCCGATCCCCACCACCATAAAGCCCACCTGGTTGTTGATGGAGTAGGTGAGCACCTTGCGCAGATCGTTCTCGATGAGCGCGAAGAAGATCGGGAAAATCGTCATCACCGCGCCGATCCAGATCAGCTCCGACGTGCCGGGAAAGCCCCGGGCGAGGGAGTAAACGGCGAGCTTGGTGGTGAAGACCGAGAGGATGATCGTGCCGCTGATGGTCGATTTGGGGTAGGAATCCTGCACCCAATTGTGCAGCAGCGGAAACGCACTCTTGATGCCGAAGGCGATGAACAGCAGCAGGGCGGAGGGAACGAGCGCGCCGGTCTCATCGCGCAAGGAGAACGCGCCGGTGAAGGCGAGAGAGCCCGTCATCCGCGCATGCAGCACGACGCCGCCGAGCAGGAGGACGCCGGACGCGATCTGAATAATAAGATACCGCATCCCGGCCTTGTAGGAGGCCTCGTCCTTCGACGCCCAAATGAGGAACACGGAAGAGAGCGCCGCGATCTCCCAATAGACGAACAGCGTCATGAGGTCGCCTGAGAGCACACCGCCCAGAGCCGCGCCCGGATAAACGAGGCCGGCGGCCGTCTGCGCCCGGTCGGTGACGAACCAGCCATAGATGACGTTCAGCGCCGCCGCGATGTGGAAGACGATCGCAAACAGCATGGACAACTTGTCGATATGCACGCCCGCCGTCTCAAAGCCGGCGATCGACCCGATCACATGCAGACCCGGGCCGTAGCTGGAGAGCTGCAGGGCGCTGAGGGCGATGCCGGCGAGCATCAGCGGCCGGCGGACGGTGAGCGGCGCGACGTAAGCCAGAAGGCCAGTCAGTATGAAGATGACGCCGGGGCTGAGCGCGGCGGGCAGGAGGCTATCCGTCATAATAGTCCTCCGGCCGGGCGAGCAGTTTGCGCAAGTGCTGGCCGATCAAAACGATGCCGGCGAAGCAGACGAAGCCGTACCAGCCGTAAAATACCGGCGTTTCCTCAATGGCGAAATGCGGATGCTTGTGGATGATGAAATCCGCGACCGCTGTCAGGGCGCAGGCGGCGTAAAGGCTCCACAGGAACAGACGCATGTTCTTAGGCTTGTCGAACCAGCCGTCGTCGCCGTGGCTCCCGTGGGCGCCCTGGCCGCCGTGACTGCCATGACCGCCAGGGGCGGCTGCGGGCGCTTCAGAGGTTTCGGTGTCTGCGGGGTCAGCCATAGGTCGATCCGTTCTCCCGGTCACTCGCCGCTTGCGAGGATGGGCGCAAGAAACTCGGTGAGGGGCTCCGCGAAGAAGAAAAGGACGACGGCCCCCACCGCCGTGAAGCAAGGCGGCGCGACGCACAGCAAGGGCGCTTCCTTCAAGGCGCCCCAGCGAACGCCGCTGACATCGCCATTGGCGTCTGGCCCGCCCGCCGCTTCATCCGCG
>JBCDJH010000235.1:0-4213 GCA_038747965.1 Pseudomonadota bacterium | reverse complement strand
TTGAGAACGAGTTTGTTCTTGTGACACCTCGGCGCTATGAGGGGTCCTCGGCAGCCGGCCGGTTTCAATTTGAACTCAAATTTTTAGGACAGGTTTCGGGAGAATGGCAAGTAATCGAGTGGGATTCACAGAGTTTTAGAGGAGAGAACGCACAGCACGAGGCTGAAGCATTTATCGCGGACCTCGACCGCTACGCCATAGATTACATTGACGTTTCCTATCGTCGTCCGGTCATTGGTGGGAACGAGCTAGAATATCGGGCGCAAGTCAGATTGTTTCGTTCGAGGGCGAACGAAGTCCAGTCAAACCAAACTCCACCGAATACGTCTCAATAACGCCGTTGACCAGAAGGCCATCGTACATCTTGTCGATCTCGGTGCGGGCGTCGGCTGCCGTTGCGGCGAGGGTGATGTCGATGCCCTTGCCCTGGCGCAGGTCGGCTAGGCAGTGGCCGCCTCAGGGCTTGTCGCTGGTGCGCACGAGCATCGGCCCGGGGCTGTCGGACGGGCTTGATTCCCGCATGACGCCAAGCCGGCGGGCGACTTCCTGATAGGCTTCGGTGACGTTCCCGAAATCCCGGCGGAAGCGATCCTTATCGAGCTGATGGTCCATCGCCATGTCCCACAAGGTGCAGGAATCCGGGCTGATCTCATCGGCGATGATGAGGCGCATCATGTCGCCTTCGAACTGGCGTCCGAACTCCACCTTAAAGTCCACCAGGCGGATCCCGACGCCTGCGAACAGCCCCGACAGAAAATCGTTCACCCGCAGCGATAGGGCCATCATGTCGTCGATCTCCTGGGGGTTCGCCCAGTTGAACGCGGTGATGTGCTCCTCGGAGACCAACGGGTCGCCCAGCTCTTCGTTCTTGTAATAGAACTCAACGATCGAGCGGGGCAGCTGCGCGCCCTCATCAAGCCCCAACCGCTTCGCCAGGGAGCCGGCGGCGATGTTGCGCACGACCACCTCGACGGGAACGATCTCCACCTCGCGGATCAGCTGCTCACGCATGTTGAGGCGCTTCAGGAAGTGGGTCGGCACGCCGATCTGCTCGAGCTGCACCATGATGAACTCGGAGATGCGGTTGGTGACGACGCCTTTGCCCTCAAGGGAGACTTTGGCGTCTCCTTCAGCGGCGGCCACCGCGTCCTTAAAATGCTGAATCAGCGTGCCCGGCTCGGGGCCCTCATAGAGAATCTTCGCCCTGCCTTCATAGACTTGCCGTCGACGCGCCATGTTCCAATCCAATATCGCTACTGCGTTGTTTCGCTTGGTTTTTCTGAAGCGACGCAGGCTTGCCAGAGACTATTTTGCAGGTGGTTGCGCAGGGGCCGCGCGGCGTCTCGGAGACCTCCTCATATATATCAAAACAAGAGGCTCGGCAAAGCGCAGCGGGGGTAGGAGAAGGCCCCCCGCGAACGCCCTTTCGCGAGCGTTTGAGATGGTCCATGTAAAGCCCCAGCGATTACCCCGCCGTTAAGGACAGCGCCCGCGCGCCGAATAGGAGGTTCTGATGACGAGTTTCGACAGCCGCGAAAAAGCGTTCGAGGAAAAATTCGCCCATGACGCTGAGCTGAAGTTCAAGGCTGAGGCGCGCCGCAACAAGCTCTTAGGGTTATGGGCGGCGGAGTTGCTCGGCCATAGCGGCGAGGCGGCCGATGACTACGCGAAGACCGTGATCAAGGCGGATCTAGAGGAAGCGGGCGACGAAGACGTTTTCCGCAAGCTGCGCGGCGACCTCGACGCTGCGAAGGTTGAGATAGCCGACGAAGCGATCCGCGAGAAAATGGCGGAGTACTTGGCCGAGGCCGTTCGCCAGATCGAGACCGGGGAGAGCTGATACCAGCGCTCTCGCCCCGCGCCTCCTCGCGCGCCTCGCCGCGCTTCGTGATGCAGCGTGATTCGCGTCTCGCCCAAGCCGGGCCTAGGTCTTGGGCGACACGAAATCAGCGAGAAGGAGCGCGGGGTTATGAGATCGACAACAGTTCAAAAAGTGGCGGCCTATGGTCTGGCGGCCTTTTTCGTCTTCATCGGGGCGCAGAAATTTGGCGCTGAGAATCCGATATTCGCCCTCATCGCGGAGCGGTCCGGCATCAGCCTGTTCGAGCCTTTTGTCCGCGTGGCGGTCGGGGTGGCGGAGCTTGTGGCGGCGGGCCTCCTCGCGTTCGGGGCGACGCGCCTGTTCGGCGCCGTTCTCGGGCTTGGACTGCTGCTGGGCGCGATTGGCTTCCATCTGTCGCCATGGCTTGGCGTCGTGGTGCCGGTGCCCGTGGAAGCGCCTATCGGCGGCGGATTGTTTGTAGCGGCGCTTCTCTTTACGGCGCTCAACGCATTCGTGCTGTACGGGTTGCGGGCCGAAGTCGGCTCCCTCCTTGGCGGCGCTCAGACCGTGAGCGCGCCGGCGATCAGGTAAGCCAAAAGCGCGAGCAGCCCTGCGCCGGCGGCGTAGGGCGCTTGCGTGCGCACGTGTTCGAGCGCGTCGCAATCGGCCGCGAGCGCGGCGATCACCGTGGTGTCCGAAATTGGCGAGCAATGGTCGCCAAAAACCCCGCCGCCCAAAATGGCCGCGAGCGCAAGGCTCGGCGAAACACCAGCCGCGAGGGCGAGCGGCATGGCGAGGGGGATCATGATCCCATAGGAGCCCCAACTCGTGCCGGTGGTGAGCGACATGAGCCCCGTCGCCAGAAAGATGAGAGCGGGCAGGGCGAAGCTTGGCGCCGGCCCAGCCGCGAGCTGGGCGATAAATGCGCCGAGCCCCAACTCTCGCAGGCTGCCGCTGAGGGCGAGCGCCAACAGGATCACCAGCACCGAAGGCCCCATGGCGGCGACGCCCTGGCCGGCGACGGCGGCGACCTCCCGCCCGCTAAACCGCTTCGCAAGAACCGTGAGCGCCCCCGCAGTCGCCGCGGCCAGCGCGACAGCCCAGAGGATCGAGCGCGCTCCATCGCCAGCGAGGAGATCGCCGTCGCCCGTCCAAGCGAGGAGGGCGAAAGCGCCTCCAATCATCACTGCGAGGGGGGCGAGGGCGAAGATGAGCCGCCCTTCCGGCCCATCGGAGGCGTCGTCCCCTGGGCGGATCGCGGCGGCGCGCATCTCGGGGCCGATGGTCTCGCGCCCAAAATGCCGACCCGAGACGGCGACCCAGACGGCGGCCGCCACTGCGAACAGCGCGTAGAAATTGAGGGGGACTGTGGCCGCGAGGATCGCCGTGGGCTGGTCGAGCTGCAACTCCGCCATGAGGCTCAGAGCGAACGCGCCCCACCCGTTCAATAGGATCAACACGCTCACCGGCGCGCTGGTGGAATCGATGAGATAGGCGAGGCGCGCGCGGCTCAGCCCAAACCGATCGAACAGAGGGCGGGCGATGAGGCCGGAGGTGAGAAGGCTCGCATTGGTCTCGATGAAAACAGCTATGCCGGACAGCACCGCCGTGAGCGACGCGCCCCGCGGCCCATTGGCGACGCCTGCGTTCATGAGGCCGCCCACCAAAGCGCTGAGGCCGCCCGAGCGATCCATCAAGCCAATGAGGGCGCCGACGCTCAGGCAATAGAGGAGCACTTCTGCGTTGCCGGAGACGGCGCCGGCGACCCGGTCGATGCTAAAGAGCAGGCCCATCGCCGGGTTGAGGCCGCTCATCAGGCTCTCCGACACCCACAACGCGCCGAACAGCGCCGTCGCGGCGCTGCGCGTCGCCATGGCCAGCGCCAAGGCCGTCATCGGCGCGGCGAATGCGAGCCAATCCATAAAGCGCGTGTCCCCTCAGCCCTCAACGAGCCCGTTCGCCGCCTCATTGACGGCGCCCCCGGCCTTTACGCGTTATACTCGTCCCGGTCGATGGGGCGGAGCGGCGGGCGCGCCCGCGGGGAAGAGGAACCGACGAATGAAACGACTTTCGAAGAGCGGGCGGACGGCGATCGCCGCCGCGCTTGTGATGGGCTCCGCCGTGGGGGCGTGCGTCTCCACCGGCGCGCGAAGCACGATTTATGACGGCATGATCAAGCTGGGGCTGAGCGATGACGCGGCGAGCTGCTTCGTCAGCGAGCTGGACGATCGGCTGAGTTCCGATGATTTGAACGAGATCGCGAGCCTCGTGGACGCCGTCGGCGACCGCAGTCGCTTCTTCTCAGCCGTGCGGGACGCCGGCGAGCCGGACATCGCCCAGGGCGTCACCGCTGCGAGCTTCGCTTGCGCTTTTCCGGACAACGACTGACCC
>JBCDJH010000234.1:0-4234 GCA_038747965.1 Pseudomonadota bacterium | reverse complement strand
CGGCCGCCTTGCGAACGGTCGCCATAAGGCCGAGCCGGCCGCTTTTTTCAGGGAGGCGCCGAACCCCGCCGGCCCCCGCGAAAGGGACGATTTACCTTAGCGGCACGGGCCTTTCAGCGACTTTTGCGCTGCTAGAGACGTCTAATCAGCCAGAACCGCTTTGAGCCTAGGCGCAGATACGCCAATGGGTGGTTGCGAGCCGTTTGGCTTCGTCTGCGATTTCTATGCGAGTGAGCGGTTGACGCACCTGGAAGCGGCTTTATAGCGATGTAACACTACTCCGATAAGTCACGCCAAACAGGGCGATGCTTTGGGATTTAAGGGGTTCATCATGAATATATTCGTTGAAGTCCGGCGGTTGACGGCCCGTTTGCCGAGATGCGTCGGGGCGATGGGCCTCATCTCGGCGATCGCGGCAGCCTCCGCGCTTGCCGCCTGCGCAGCCTCAGCCGACGAGACGCGACAGCTTTGCCAACCATATGAAGTGAAGAACAACGGAGAAGTTGTTGAGAATCTCGAAATCTCCGTTAAAGGCGGCCGCCCCGGGATCCTGGTGAGCGGCAAGCGCGATGTCGTCATCCGAAACGTGAAGGTCTTTCATGACGGCGGGCCGGGGATTGTCGTAAGGAGGTCCGATAATCTGCTTCTTGATGGCGCTGAGGTCATCAATGTGGGCGCTCCCGAGGCTGGCGCGCTCACCGGCGCCAACGCCATGCGGCGCGTAAACATCCGTGTTGAGAAATCCGACGACGTAAGAATCCGCAACGTTGTGCTCGAACGCGGCGCCAGCGGAGTTTACGTCGTGGAAAGCGATCGCACCAAGATAACAAGCGCGGTGGGCCGAGACTTTCGGGGCCCGCTGCCACGCGGCCAGTTCGTTCAATTCGACAAAGCCAATCGCCCAACGTTGGAGTGGTTCGCCGTGGTCAATCCGGGGCGCACATCTTGGGCGGAAGACGCGATTAACTCGTTCTCTTCTGTCAATCCGGTCATACGGCACGGGTACATCGAAGGCATCAATTCCCCCACCGGCATCGGCGTGCAAATCGAAAACGACGAAGGCGGCTATGGCGGCTTCATTGAGAATATCGACGTGCGGTATTGGGTGAATGGCGCGTTTATGGCGGCCGATGGCGCAAGCAACGTCACCTTTCGCGACGTGCGCGCATGCGATGGGCTGACGCTGGCGAAAAACGCCTCGAATATCGGCGCAATCGGGGCCGACGGCGCACCGATACCGAGCTTAGAGGAATGGGCCGGCGAAAACTTCCGTGGGCTGCCGAGGAGCGGTCAACAAGCGTTCTACACCTATAAACTCAACGCCGCCACGGTGAGATACGAACAGGCGCGTTACTTCAATCTGCCAATAGCCGGGCGCGTTGCATGGGGTCGGCAGTTCATGAGCGAAGCCGATTTTGACGTCGCCGCGCAATGCGATACGGACCCTCGCCTTTCAGGGCTTGTGGCGCTGGCCAAGAGAGAGACCCCGCCCTCGCCTCCCACTTGTGAGAACGACTGATCTCAGCCCTATGGGGATAAAACAAACGGCGGAAGACGGCGCTCCAAAACGCCGTCTCGCGGTCGTGATGACCGTGCACAATCGGCGCGCGCTTACCCTTCGCTGCTTGCGATCGCTTAGCCGCCAGGAGGCGGTGAACATCGACTTGGACATCCATCTTTTTGATGACGGGTGCACTGATGGAACAAGCGAAAGCGTTGTTGAGGAATTTGGCGATGTCACCATCATCAAAGGGGATGGGCACGCCTTCTGGGGCGGCGGCATGCATGGCGCTATGCAATCGGCCCTGAAGACCGAGTTTGACGATCTCCTTTGGCTGAACGACGACGTCTCGCTTTCGAACAACGCCCTTGCGACGTTGTTTCATGCGCGGGACGAGGCCGTCCGGAAAAGCCCCAATGAAGCGCACATCATTGTCGGTGCCGTGACGGACCCTGACACCGGCAGGATCTCATACTCAGGCCACCGCCGAAAGGGCCGCATCAGCCCCGTTCGGCTTGAGTCCATTGCGTCTCTTCAGGAAGGCCTGACGCCGTGCGACACCATGAATGGAAACTGCGTTTTGTTCACGGCGGAAATTATTAGACGGCTGGGCCCGAATGATCCGCAGCTCATCCACCAATTGGGCGACATAGATTATGGGTATAGGGCCACCAAATTGGGCTTCAAGATATGGATTGCGCCCGAGCCGGTCGGCGAGTGCGCGCCCAATCCGGGACCTCGAAACACGTTGGAAAAAGCCAGCTTGGCTGAGCGTTGGCGCGCTCTGACGGGCCCTAAAGGCCTGCCGCTTCGACCATGGCTTCATTTTATGTGGAGGCATGCGGGGCCCATCGGGCTCCTGGAGTTGGCCGCAATATACATGAAGCGACTTGTGAGCCGTTGAGAGTGGCGCTTGATCAATTACGGGCGCGCGCCCAATCGATGCTCCAGTCGAAACAACTGCGCAGTATTTCGCTTTACGTGATCGCCATAGGGTTGGCCAGCGGCTCAAACTTCGCATCGGCCCCCATCGTCCTAGCCCTCCTCGGGAACGAGGGGTTTGCGAGTTGGGCGCTGATTGAGCCTTTGTTGCTCATCTTCATTCCGGTAGCGGGGCTCGGCGCGAATGTCGGGATTTTGCATCTTATCGCCCGCGAGGGACAGGATGTGCGCGCCCTCGGCCAAATCCTGGTTCCGTACCTTCTCTCAGCCGCGCTGATAAGCTCTATATGCGGAGTACTCTCGTTTCTGCAATGGGGCCCGAGCGTCTCCGGCCTTGCGGCTCTGGTCGTGTTTGTGGAAGGGGTTGTCCTGCTGTTTGGATCGTTCTGGCGGGCGACGGACGAACCCCTGAAATTCGCTTTGGTGGAAGGCGGCCGAGCCTTCGCCGTCGTTCTAACGCTGATAGGCTTCTTGGTGTTTTCGCCGACCGTCATACAAACGGTCGGCGATTACTTTGTGGTCCGCGTCTGCGTCGGGTTTGTCGCGTTGGCGCTTGCGATCACTGTGACGCGGCCTGCGCTGAACTTTAGCGGGGCGCTCACCCGTAGCGCGGTGGCGTTCGGGCTGCCGATCGTCACCGCGTCCATGATCATCGCGGTGCTGTCTACGGTCGATCGTTATGTCCTCGCGCTATCGGGCAATGGCGATAAGGTGACCGAATACGTCGCGCACGTGAAGCTGGTTCAGATACTCGGCACCGCCGTCACGCCCTTCTTTGCTTGGTTTGCGCCCATCGCTATTCGGCGAATCCCTGAAGGAGAGACCGCTCACGGCTTCTTCGCTATGACGTTCTACGGGTTCATTTGCGTGAGCATGAGCCTCGCTGCGATTATGCTGAGCTTTACGCCGTTGATTTGGCCCCTTCTGTTTCCTTCGGTGGCTTTCGACAACACGCTGTTCCTTATCCTCGTGCTCGGAATGGTTTTGTTCTCGGCCGGCAACCCCATCAGCCTTGCGACGCTGCGCCCAGGCAAAACCTGGCTCGCTCCGGTCACCACGCTCATCAATCTCGCCGTTTGCGCCGCCGCTTGCTTCGGCCTGGCCCAGCTTGACGCGCTCCTGGGCGTCGCCATGGGCCGATTGCTCGCTTACCTGAGCTACACAGCGGCGCTTGGATGGCTCACTGTCAGGGCCCTGAACATACGATATGCGTGGGCGCAAATACTCACCGTCTTCGCGGCCTTCGTCGCTTCATCAAGCATCCTGACGACGGCGTTTGACTTGACAACGGTTCTTGGAGCACTTGTGGCGTCCATCGGTATTTTGAGCGTCACGCTTGGTTGTGCTTGGCTTCTAAGGCCGGGTAAGTAGACGCCTCTTGCGCAATGACCGACACGCGGTCTTGCCGCCACTTTCGTTTGGTCTGGTCAAAGACCGTTTCAGTTGCGTCTTGCGCAAGTAACGTACGCGATAGCGCGAGATAGTAGATCAGAAACAACGGGAACTGAAGATTTGCGCCCGCTCTCGACTCCGTGAAACTCTCGCCGAAATAACCAGCGGCGATCGCCGCTATCACTGCGCTATACTGAAAGAAGAGCTTTCGCGTGCTGGTGATGAATATAAAATTGGACGCGAGCCAAGAGTAGAACACAACAACCGCAGCCCAACCAAGGCTTAACGCAAGCTCAATAAAACCGTTGTGTACGTTCGGCGCCACGTCCCACCCGGTCGCGGTCCGGATATCCGTCAACGCCGCTTCGCTGGCCCCGATCCCGAACCCGAACCCAAATG
>JBCDJH010000233.1:0-4243 GCA_038747965.1 Pseudomonadota bacterium | reverse complement strand
TCTTCCGCGCCGGATCGGATGAGCCGAAAGCGGCGCCGCTGGCTCTCATCACGCGCCTTGAGGAAATCGATCGCGACAAAATTGAGCGTTCGAACGGGCAGAGCCTGGTGCAGTATCGCGGTCGTTTGATTCCGCTCGTCTTCAAGGGCGACGACTATGGCGACCATGACGGTAAGCAGCCTATCCTCGTCTTCACCGACGATGACAGATCAATGGGCCTCGCCGTCGACGAGATCCTCGATATCGTCGACGAGAAGCTCGATGTGGAGATTATATCGGATCAGCCGGGGCTCATCGGTTCCGCCGTTATCAAGAGTAAGGCGACCGAGATTGTCGATGTCGCCTACTATCTGACGCAAGCCTACGATGACTGGTTCGCACGGTCCCTCGCGAACGAGAGCGAGAACCGGGCCAAGCGGGTGTTGCTCGTCGACGATAGCGCTTTCTTCCGCAATATGATTGGGCCGCTTCTCAAAGTGTCTGGCTACGAATTGACGTCGGTCGAAAGCGCCGCGCAGGCTTTAGCATTGCGCGAGGAGGGCGCCGAGTTCGACTTGATTGTCAGCGATATTGAAATGCCGGACTGCGACGGTTTCGCCTTCGCCGAGGCCGTCCGTAGCGACGAAAAGTGGTCGAGGACGCCTATGCTGGCGTTGTCGGCGCAGCAGTCGGCGGAGAATGTCGCGCGCGGCCACGAAGTGGGCTTCACCGATTATGTGGCGAAAACGGACCGCGATCGTCTCTTAGAGGCGATTAGCGAGACCATCGAATTGAGGGAGGACGCCGCATGAGCGCCGCTTCGTCCGATAGCGTTCACGTGTCCGATGACGGACAGATCGAATATGTGACCCTGACGATCGCCGATCAGCTGTTCGGCGTGCCAGTGTCGCTCATCCATGACGTTTTCACGCCGCAGACCATTACGCCGGTGCCGCTGGCGCCGCCAGAGGTCGCCGGCGTCCTGAACCTGCGGGGGCGGATCGTCACCGCGATTGATGCGCGCGTGAAGCTGGGGCTGCCTCCGCTTGAGGAGCGCAGCGGTTGCATGGCGGTAGGCGTTGAGCGAAACGGCGAGTCTTACGGCATCATTATTGACGGCGTTGGCGAAGTCTTGAAGCTTGGCATCGACGAGTATGAGCCCAACCCCGTCAATCTCGATCCGCGATGGCAGTCGGTCTCCCAGGGCGTTTATCGCTTGAAGGGCGATCTGCTCGTTGCTCTCGATATTGATCAACTCCTTGATTGGGTTTCAGCGGCCGCGTAAGCGGGCGAAGGCACAAGTAAAACGAAGCGCGTACGGAGCAAAGGATAGGCTGATGAAGAAGTGTCTGATCGTCGATGATTCACGCGTGATCCGCAAAGTCGCGCGGCGGATTTTGGAGGAGTTGGACTTCGATATTGCCGAAGCCGGTGACGGCCAGGAGGCGCTCACCCATTGCCGCGGCGCGATGCCGGATGCAATCCTCCTCGACTGGAACATGCCGGTGATGAACGGCCTCGATTTCCTTAAAGCTCTGCGTCAGGAGAATGGCGGCGAAGAGCCGATCGTCGTTTTTTGCACCACAGAGAACGACGTGGACCACATCTCCGCCGCTATCGAGGCCGGGGCCAACGAATACATTATGAAGCCCTTCGACAGCGTCATCGTTGAAGCAAAGTTCGCCGAAGTCGGCCTCGTTTAAGGCGCTCCCTTTATGCCCCTCGCCGCTAAGCAGGCCGCCGCGCCGCCATCGCCTGATGCTGCGCCAATCCGCGTTATGCTCGTGGACGATTCCGCCATCGTCCGCGGCCTCGTCGGGCGGTGGGTTGACGGTGAAAGCGACTTGGAAATTGTTGCGCGATGCGTCAACGGAGCGGACGCGGTGCGAGACGTCAAGGCGTGCCGCGCTGAGGTTGTCGTCCTCGATATCGAAATGCCGCAGATGGATGGCCTTTCCGCGCTCCCGAAGCTGTTGAAGGCGTCGCCGGGGCTGCGCGTCGTTATGTCGTCTACGCTTACGGATCGTAACGCCGACATCTCCCTTAAGGCTCTTGAACTTGGCGCGTCGGATTATGTCTGTAAGCCGTCGTCACGCGATCTTGCGGGCGCGAGCGTGTTTCGAACCGAACTGATTGGCAAGGTGAAGGCGCTTGGCCGCGCCTACCGGCGCAATCTGGGCGGGGCGGGCGGCGTGCCCTTTCCGGGTGAGCGCCGTGTCGCGCCCCCGCCGAAAAAGCCCTATCCGAACGAGCGTCGGCGCACACTGAAGACGCCTGAAGAGACGTCCGTACCAGACTTTTCCTTGCGCGCCCCTAAGGCCGCGCCCGCGGAGATCATCGCCATCGGCTCGTCCACGGGCGGGCCGCAAGCCTTGAAGAGCGTCCTTGAGTTTCTGTCCGGCAAGACGCGGCTTCCGATTTTGATTGTGCAGCACATGCCGAAGACGTTCACGTCCATCTTGGCGGAACATCTGACCAAAGCCACTGAATTTCAGTGCCAGGAGGGGGCGAGCGGTTTGCCGATCCGCCCCGGCAATATCTATGTGGCGCCCGGCGGACAGCATATGGTTGTCGCCAATAAGAGTGGCCAGCGCGTAATTGAGCTGAACGACGCCCCGCCGGAGAATTTCTGCCGTCCGGCCGTCGATCCAATGTTTCGGTCCGTCGCCAAGCACTACGGCCCGGCGTGCGTGGCCGTTATCTTGACGGGCATGGGCAGCGACGGCGCCCTGGGCGGCGGCGACATCGCGAAAACCGGGGCCCCTATCATCGCCCAGGACAAGCATACGAGCGTCGTTTGGGGCATGCCCGGCGCCGCGGCGACGGCTGGCATTTGCAGCGCCGTCTTGCCACTGAACAAAATTGGTCCCCATCTTCTAGAAAAGTGCCGCGGAGTAAAATCATGAAACCTGAGGAATTAGACTATCTGTCTAAGCTCGTGCGGCGCACTTCCGGCCTGGTTGTCACCAAGGAAAAAGTCTACTTGCTTGAGAGCCGTCTGAAGCCGCTGGCGACCCAGAAAGGTTTTACGACCTTGAGCGACATGGTGGCCAGCCTGCGCCAGCGCGAAGACCCGAGCTTGGTGACAGCTGTCACTGAAGCGATGACTACGAACGAGACCTTTTTCTTCCGTGACAAGACGCCCTTCGAGGTCGCGCAGGAGATGGTTTTTCCGTATCTGGCGCAAAAGTACAATCGGCGCGGCAAGGCCCGTATCTGGACCGCGGCGGCCTCGTCTGGGCAGGAGATCTATTCGATCGCCATCCTCGCCAAAGAGATGCGCAACATTCTCGGGTCGTTGGAGTTGGAGCTGATTGGCAGCGACATTTCCCGCGACGTGCTCGAAAAAGCGAAAGCCGGGATTTACAGCCAGTTCGAAGTGCAGCGCGGCCTTTCGGCGCCGCGGCTCGTGAAGAACTTCGAGCGGCAGGGTGAGCAATGGCGCATCAGTCCTGATCTGCGGGCCATGTGCCAGTTCCGCTATCTGAACCTTTTGGATGATTTCCGGACCATGGGGACCTTTGACGTCATCTTTTGCCGGAACGTCCTCATCTATTTTGACCCGGAAACCAAAAAGAACGTGCTCGAACGGCTGGCGAAGCTGCTTCCAGAGGATGGCTTATTGTTCCTCGGCGCGGCGGAGACGGTCGTCGGGGTGACGAAAGTCTTCCAACCGGTGCGCGGTCGGCGCGGCCTATACGCGCGCAATCCCGGCCTCTTCGAGAAAAACGTCGCCGCGGCATAGCGCGTAAGCGAATGCGGGCTTTCAGCACCCCGGCCGCTTTACTCTCCAGAGACAAAAAAGCCGCAGCGATCGCTCGCTGCGGCTTTTTCGTTGGACCATCCCAGATCTATGACGCGGCTTTTTCTTCCGTTGGGTCTCGCAGCACATAGCCCCGACCCCAGACGGTTTCGATGTAGTGATCACCCGCTGTCGCGGCCGCCAGTTTCTTACGCAGTTTGCAGATGAAAACGTCGATGATTTTGAGCTCCGGCTCATCCATCCCGCCATAGAGATGGTTGAGGAACATCTCCTTCGTTAGGGTCGTGCCCTTCCGCAAGGAGAGAAGTTCGAGCATCTGGTATTCTTTTCCGGTGAGATGCACTCGTTGACCCGCGACTTCGACGGTCTTCGCATCCAGATTGACGGTCAGTTTCCCCGTTTGGATCACCGACTGGGAGTGACCTTTGGAGCGGCGCACCACCGCATGGATCCGCGCCACCAATTCGTCCTTGTGGAACGGCTTCGTCATGTAATCGTCGG
>JBCDJH010000232.1:0-4254 GCA_038747965.1 Pseudomonadota bacterium | reverse complement strand
CCGGCGCCATCGCGGCCGCCCTAGTGCGCCCGGGCCGGCGCATCTTAGGCATCGCTGGAGACGGGGATTTCCTGATGAATGTCCAGGAGATGGAAACGGCGACGCGCCTTGGCGCCAACATCACCATGATGGTGTGGGAGGATGGCGGCTACGGGCTTATCTCCTGGAAGCAACAACAGGAGTTTGGTCGGCACACGCGCCTTTCTTTCGGCAACCCGGACTGGCTGCTGCTGGCGGAAAGCTTCGGTTGGCGCGGCGCGCGCTGCGAGAGCGCCAGCGCCTTGCGCGGCGCACTGCGGGAGGCTTTGGACCATGAGGGCCCCTCGCTTCTCGTCATCCCCATTGATTACGCGGAAAATATGAAGCTTACGGAGCGGCTCGGCTCCATGACGGCCCGTATCTAGGGCCCGTTCAGCGGCAAGGAGACACCGAATGGCCATCGCCACCATCAACCCCGCCACCGGGGAAACCGAACGCGTTTTTGACGCGCACACCGCGGCCGACATCGACGCAGCGCTCGCGCAGGCGGAGGCGGCCTTCGCCGTGACGCGCCGGGCGGCGGTTTCCGAGAGAGCAGGATGGCTGCGGGGAGCGGCTGAGATTCTCCGGACGGAGAAGAACGCACTCGCCGCGATCCTGACGACGGAGATGGGCAAGACGCTGAAGTCCGCCGTCGCCGAGGTGGAGAAATGCGCCTGGGTCTGTGATTTCTATGCGGAGAACGCGGAGGCGTACCTCGCCGACCGCGCGATCCCCACGGAGGCGGCGCGCAGCTTTGTCCGCTACTTGCCGATTGGCCCGGTGCTCGCGGTGATGCCCTGGAACTTCCCCCTTTGGCAGGTGTTTCGCTTCGCCGCGCCCGCCATCGCGGCCGGCAATGTGGGGGTGCTGAAGCACGCCTCGAACGTGCCGCAGTCAGCCTTGGCGATGGAGGATATCTGGCTACGCGCCGGGGCGCCCAAAGGCGCCTTCCAAACGCTGTTGATTGGCGGCGGCGCGGTGGAAGGCGTGTTGACGGACCCGCGCATTCGGGCGGCGACGCTCACCGGCTCTGAGTGCGCCGGGCGCGCCGTGGGCGAAACCGCGGGCCGGGAGCTCAAAAAAGTGGTGCTGGAGCTTGGCGGCGCCGACGCCTTCATCGTCACACCGTCGGCGGACCTGGATCTGGCGGTTGAAAAAGCCGTTCAAAGCCGCACGCTGAACAATGGCCAATCCTGCATTTCGGCGAAGCGGTTTATCGTCCATGCGGACGTCTACGACGCATTTCGAGACGCGTTCGCCGCCAAACTGGGCGCCCTGAAGGTCGGCGATCCCATGGCGGACGATACTGAGATCGGCCCGCTGGCGACGGAAGCCATTCGCGCCGAACTCGCCCAGCAAGTCGAGGACAGCGTTGCGGCGGGCGCCGCGCGCGTGGTGGGCGCGGAGATGATCGACGGCCCGGGCTGGTTCTACAGGCCGGGACTGCTCGACGCCATTCCAGAGAGCGCGCCCGCCTATGCCGAAGAGTTGTTCGGCCCTGTGGCGAGCCTCTTCAAAGCGGGCTCCTTCGATGAGGCCATCGCCATCGCCAACGCCACCCCGTTCGGCCTCAGCTCAGCCATCTTCACCGATGACGAGGCCGAGATCGAACGCGCCTTCAATGAGCTGGACGCGGGCGGCACGTTCGTGAACGCCTTCACGGCCTCCGACCCGCGCTTGCCGTTTGGCGGCGTCAAAGCCTCCGGCCACGGGCGAGAGCTAGCGGCGGAAGGCATGCGCGAGTTCTTGAACGTCAAAACGTGCGTCGTCGCCGGCTAGCGCGAATTGCAGCGCAAGTGGGTCACCGGTTTCGCGTCCTAAATCCGCGCGGACAGAGGCTTAGTGTTTGTGGCGAGCCGCAAGCCTCACGGCGTTTGGCGCGCGCCGGCGAGCAGCTCATTCTTGCGGGCTGAGCCCGCGGAGGAGCCGAAGAAGTAGTTGACGACCGCGGCCGTCATGGTCGCCAGAGCGCCGAGAAGGATGCTGAACTCCGTCTCCGCATCCGGAGGAACGGCGCCGGCCATCATGGCGCCGACAATCCCAAAGAAGCCGGCGATGATGGAAAGGCCGAGGGCGGAGGGCGTCCAATCGCGCATCTCCGCCTGGCGGCGCCGGGCGCTCTCCCGGTCGCCGGCGGCGATCCGCTCCAGATCGATATCGAGACTGCGCATGGCCTCAGCGAAATCCCGCTCCGCGTCCTGCAACGCGACCAGCTGCGCGGGGCTTGCGGAGATCAACGCCTCGGCGAGGCGCTCCTCCCCCGCCCCCGGCTCGCCCAGCACGCGCTCGGCGATCATTCGGGCGGCGACGCCGGCGAGCGGCCCGCCAAGCGCCGCGGCGAGTTGCGGCGCAGCGGCGCCAACCACCCGTCGCCAGCCCCGCCGGCGATCCTCCGCGCCCGCCATCGGAAGCCTCCTAATACAGCGCCCAGATGTTCGACGCGGCGAGGCCCGTCGCTTTCACCCGGCCGACCCGGATGGGGTTGTAGCCGGTTTGGAGCGGGACGCCGACGCGCTCCGCACCGCTTGCGTCGATGACGGTCGCAAGACCGCCGGAGCCAACGAGCAGCGCGCGGCAGACGCCGCCAGGTAAGTCTACGCCGTCGCTGGCGGTGACCGGCGCAAGCGTCGTCGCCGGGCTGTCAAGGCTGGCTTGCGCCGATTTGAAAGGGTCCGTCGCCATGGAATGTCCTCATGCGTCGTGGGTGACGATGGGCGCAGTGTTCCACATGGCGGCGGGGGTGGGATAAGTGGGGAGGCGGCCTACAAGCGCGTGATGGAGGCCGGCTCGATCTTGAAGTAGATGACGTCGCCGCGGCGCTCCAACGCGCCGCTGACGGCGACGGGGTCGGCGACATATTTGAGGATATCTTCCGTGACGGGACGGCCGGCGCTGTCCGTCATAAGGTATGTCGTGTTAACGCCCGCCTCGTTCGTCGTCTTGAACAGCGGGGCCATGCCGCCGAAGAGGCAGAGGGTGGCGCAAGCCTTATGGGTTTTGCCTTCGCCCGGCTTCATGACGCCATGCCAGCACTTGGGATCGATAATCTCGCCGCGGAGCGTTTCGCGCCCCAGCGGCGTTACGGTTTGCGGACCCGCCAAGGGCCCCGCGCCCGCGACAATGGCCTCCGCCCCATCATTGACGGCGAGCACCCGCTTGCCGTCGCGCTCGACCAGAATGCCGGTCGCGGCGACAGCGCCGCCGACAAGCCCCTCCATCCGGTCAAGGGGAACGAGTTTGGCGGCGGTGGTGAGAAACACCGTCTCCGCCGGCCCGCCAGCCTCCCCTGGGATGAGGAGCGCGGGATAGGGGTCCGCCACCAACTCGCCTTCGAGGGTGACGGTGAGCGCAGTGCGCCATTCGCCCGTCCCGGTGTCCGCCTGCTCGACCGCGAAGAAATAGCCAAACGCCGCCGCGATCAGAACGAGCAACGGCGCGGCGGTGAGCGCCACCGCCTTCGTCGCGCCCGGGGCTGCGGCGTAGCCCACATAGAAGTCATCGTTCGACGCGCGCGCTTCAGACATGGGTGGGCTCCTCCACAATCACGGCCGGCTCGGTGGGCGTGCCGGGGGGCAGCGCGTTGGGGTCGACGAACACTTGCCCATCGTCGATCCTGACCCGAAAGGTCTCTATCTCCTCGGTGAAGGGCGGGGGCGACTTGCCGTTCTCCGGATAGTACTGATAGCCGTGCCAGGGGCAGGTGATGCAGCCATCGATGATCTTACCTTCCGCCAAGGGCCCGTTTTGGTGCTTGCAGGCGTTGGAGACGGCGGAGATTTTGCCGTCATATTTGTAGACAGCGACGCTTTTGCCGTTGCTGAGATTGACGAGCTTGGCGCGATCCTCCGCGATGTCGCCGACGGCGCAGGCCACCACCCAATCGCCGCCCTTGCGATGGGCCGCGCCGTCGCGGCGCGCCTCCCGCAAGCCCGCGATAAGATGCAAGACCGACAGCACGGCGAGACCGGCGACGGTGGCGCCCACATAAACAGGGCTGGCCTCCGTCTGCAGAAAGCCGAGCGCCACATGCATCACCAGCAGCCCATATGCGGCGTAGGCGAACATGTGCAGCGCTTTCCACACGGGCGCTGAGAGATTGGCCAGCCAAAAGTCATGGCTCGTCGCGGCCATTAAGAACAGGATGACGAAAGCGACGACGCCGAACAGCTCAAACGGATAGGGCTGGAGAACGTCCCCGTTCGGATTGATGGCGAGGATCGCCACCAGCGGGTT
>JBCDJH010000231.1:0-4283 GCA_038747965.1 Pseudomonadota bacterium | reverse complement strand
GTTGCGCCGGCGGCGACTTCAACGAGTTCAGCCTGGGCTGCGCGGTACTCTGACGAGGCCAAAAGGCTCGGATTGAAATGATAGGCCGCCATCGCCTCTTCGATGTCGCGCACCGTCGCCGCGTATGGGCTCGCTTGCAACGCGTCGTTGGACGGGCCCGTTTCCGCGCTTTTCTCGCAGGCTGAGAGCGTCGCTGCGCAGCCGAGCGCCAGCGCGATGAGCTGTCTCATGAAACGGTTCCCGTCCTTATTTAACCCGTAAATGGGCTTCGGACGCGCGGCGCGCACGTCAGGGGCGCGCGAGGGTCACTTGGGTGACGTCAATGGTGCCGCCGCGGAAGCCCGCCTCGCAGTAGGAGAGGTAGTACCGCCAAAGCTTCTTGAAACGGTCGTCGAAGCCAAGCGGGCGAATGTCGTCCCACGCGCCCAGGAACCGTTCCTGCCAATTGCGCAACGTGTTCGCGTAGTCGACGCCAAAGGTGACGTTGTCGCGCCAGGCCAGACCAGCGTCGACGATCTCTTTGCGCAGCGCGCCGGGGCTTGGCAACATCCCGCCCGGGAAGACAAAGCGCTGGATAAAGTCCGTCGATTTTGTGTAACGGTCAAAATACTGATCGTCGATGGTGATGATCTGAAGGCCAGCGAGGCCGCCAGGCCGCAGAACCTCCCGCACTTTCTTAAAGTAGGTCGGCCAGTACTCCTTACCCACCGCTTCGAACATCTCAATGGAGGCCACCTTGTCGAAGGTGTCGGAGACGTCGCGGTAGTCTTGCAACCGGATCTCGACCTTGTCGGAGAGGCCGGCTTTCGCCATCCGCTCCGTCGCGAAATCAAATTGCTCCTGGGAGATCGTGATGCCAGTGACCTTCGCGCCGACTTCTCCGGCCGCAAACTCCGCAAAGCCGCCCCAACCGGAGCCGATCTCCAGCACATGGTCGCCAGGTTTGAGATCGATGCGCTCGGCCAGCTCTCGGTATTTGTTGATCTGCGCGTCCTGCAGATCCTGGTCTGGGTGTGCGAATTTGGCGGAGGAATAAGTCATCGTCTTGTCGAGCCAGCGTTCGTAAAACGCGTTGCCCAGATCATAATGGGCCATGATATTGCGGCGCGAGCCGGCCTTGGTGTTGCGGTTAAATGCGTGGCCAAGCCGGTTGATCTGACGCACAAAGAAGTTGCCGGAGAAGTACTCGCCCATGAGATCCGCGTTGGCGGCGACGATGCGTAGGAACTGGGCGACGTCAGGCGAGTCCCACTGATCGTCCGTGAAGGCCTGGAAGAAGCCCACCGTGCCGCCGAACATCAGGCGCGGCGCGAACTTGTAGTCTTTGATCTGGATGACGCCGACTTCGTCGGGGCGTTCGGCGCCTTCAAAGCGGAAGGTCCGGCCGCCCGGCAATTCCACAATAATCGTGCCCCACCGCACCCGCGCCGCCACCTTAATGGCGAGCCGCGCCAGATAGGGAATGCCGGAGAAGTCCCAAGAGGCCGGCGCCACGGGCGATTGCTCCGTCTGTTGAACGCTTTCAATGGCCGTTGACGATAGTTCTTGCTGGTTCATGGCTGCTTTCCCATGGATCGGTGACGCAGAGGCGTCGGCCTCGGCAGGGGATGGTAGGTCTTCAGACGCATTCGGCAAAGTGGCGGCGGCTGGTGTCGGCCGTCCAACGCTGGAGGTGGCCTCCGGCTTCGGTCGGTGGCTCACATAGGCGGCGCCCTTGCGCCAGAGATGCAGCGCTTCCCAATGGATCGCGCCGACGACTTTCCAGGTCATCATAGGGTAGCGGACAAAGGCCGAAGCGAGGTGGCCGTCTGTCAGCGCGCGCCGGTTTCCGTTCAAGGTGGCGACCAGTTGTGTCTTGGCGTCCCGGTGGGCGCGGATGTGCACATCGAGGCGCTGGCCTGGCGGCGGCAGAGTGAAGTCATACCGCCCGGCGACTTCAAAGAACGGCGAGACGTAGAACGTTTTGTCCGCTTGCTGGCGAATGGGCGCTGCGGCGCTCCCCGCACGATCAGCGGGCGCCACATAGGCGTGGGTTTCGCCGAACGTGTTGTTCACCTCATAGATGATAGCGACAGGCATATCGTCAGTATCATAACAATAGTAGATCGACAGCGGGTTGAAGACGTGGCCGAGCACGCGCGGAAAACACAAAAGCTCGATCCGCGCCGCGCCGGGAACGCCGGCCTCAGCCAGGCGCGCCTCCGCCCACGCGCGCAGCGGCGCGCCCGTTCGGTCGCCATGGTCCTTGTCGAAGAAACTGAAGATGTTGAACGCGTTATGGGAAAAGAGCTTCGCCCCCGCCGCCGCGGCGTCGATCGCGTCTATATCCAGCAAGATGGAGAACACCCGGTAGGTGAAGCGATGCGTAAAAGGCTGCATCCGGGCGTGCATCGTCTCGCCGAAGTAGAGACACGGCGTTGCGGGGGCCGGCTGGTTCATTGGGCGGCGACGCCCCGCGCCGGCTCGATCAGCGCCTGGTAGGCCGCCGGTGGTGCGTCCTCCGTTTGCGGAAGACGGCTTTCGTCAAGCGTCCATGGCAGATTCGCGCCCAGCGCCACCGCGACCCGGAGGCCCGAAGACAACCCATCCTCATGGAAGCCGTAGCTCGAATACGCGCCGGCGAACCAAGTGCGGTTTATGCCCTGGAGATACGGCAGGGCCTTTTGCGCTTGCAATGCGCCGCCGTCGAATTGGGGGTGATCATAGTCGAACTCGGCGAACACGAGTTCCGGGCGCGGTTCGCGCCGCGGGTTCAAGGTGACGAATAGCGGCGTCTCGCGGGGAATGTTCTGTAAGCGGTTCATATAGTAAGTGAGCGAGACGCCCTCCGCCTCGTCATTCGCCGCGCGGGTTTGCGGGCCGTCGCACAGATAATTCCAGCTCGCCCAGGCGCGGCGGCTGCGCGGCATCAGCGAGGGATCCCGGTGGAGGATCGCGCGGTTCGGGCCGTATTTGATATCGCCGAGCGCTTTGGCCTCCAGCGGCGTTGGATCGGTGAGGGCGGCGAGCGCTTGATCTGAGTGACAGGCGAATATGATGTGGTCAAACGTCTCGCGGACGCCCTTGTCGGTGGCCACCTCCACCTGCCCCGCGCGGCGCACGCTTTGAACGCCTTCGCCGAGGCGCACCCGGCCTTCAAGCCCAGCGATAAGCTTGGGGATGTAATTGCGCGCGCCGCCGGTCACGGTCCGCCAATCATGCTTGGAAATCGCGTTCAGCTTATGGTTGTCAAAGAACCGCAAGAAGCTGAGGGCGGGGAAGTCGAGCATATCGTCCGCAGGCGTTGACCAAATCGCCGCGCCCATGGGCAATAGATAGTCGTCGCGGAAGCCGGAGCCGAAGCGCCATTTCTCCAGATAGCGGCCGAGCGACAGATCGCCGATTTCGCCCCGCTCCAGATCCTGGCTCGTCTGCTTGTTGAAGCGCAGGATTTCCGTCAGCATATAGAGGAATTTTGGGCTAACGAGGTTGCGGCGCTGGGCGAAAATCGTATTGGCGTTGTCGCTGCCCCATTCAACGCCGCTCGGCCGGCTCATGGCGAAGGACATATCGCTGTCTTCGGTGGCGACGCCCAGATGCGCGAACAACGCCTTCAGGTTGGGGTAGTTCGGCTCGTTATAGACGATGAAGCCGGTGTCGACAGCGATCGGCGCGCCGTCATACTCGATGTCGACGGTGTTGGTGTGGCCGCCAAGACGATCGGCGCGCTCAAACAGGGTGACGTCGTGAGATGGGGCGAGCGCCCAAGCGGCTCCAAGCCCGGAAACGCCAGAGCCGACAATCGCAATTCTCATAAGATGAAGGGTCCTGTTGCTGGCCGACTAGGCGGCGTTCTTCACTTTCTCATACGCGTCGAGGGCGGCTTGGCGGGCCGCCGCGTGATCGACGATAGGTTCCGGATAGCTCTCGCCAAGCCGCACGTCCGCACCGGCGAGGACGCCCGCCGGCGCCTCCCACGGCGCGTGGATGTGTTTGGCCGGCAATTGCGCCAGTTCGGGAACCCAGCGCCGCACATAGTCGCCATCTGGATCGAATTTGGCGCCCCGGGTCATCGGGTTGAAAATCCGGAAATAGGGAGCGGCGTCCGCTCCGCAGCCGGCGATCCACTGCCAGCCGGCCGAGTTGCTTGCGAGGTCTGCGTCCACCAACGTGTCCCAGAACCACGCCTCGCCCTCCTGCCAAGGGAGGAGTAAATGCTTCACCAGGAACGAGCCGACAATCATCCGCACCCGGTTATGCATCCAGCCGGTCGCCCAGAGTTGGCGCATGCCGGCGTCGACAAT
>JBCDJH010000230.1:0-4290 GCA_038747965.1 Pseudomonadota bacterium | reverse complement strand
CTGGCCCTTCCGGCAGATACTGCGCGCTTTCGAAAATCTCAGTGTAAAGCTCAGCCGGCTCCGGGTCTGGGCTGTTCTTGGCGAACGCCTCCACCCGTTCCACTTCTTCTTTCGCGGCTTCGTCAATGGCGGCCAAGCGCTCGTCGCTCGCCAACCCTTCGTCGATCAAACGCTGGCGGACGGTAATCATCGGCGCATTGGCGATATCGTCTTTCAGACGATCCTGATCCATATGCGCTTGTTCGGACCCGAAGGCGTGCCCCTGAAGACGCGGGGCGACACATTCCAAGAGCGTCGCGCCGCCGCCTGAGCGCGCGCGGTCGATCGCGCGTTTCGCCGCCGCATAAACGCTTGCAGGATCGCGGCCGTCGCAACGCTCCCCGGCAAGCCCGTATCCCGCCGCACGCTCCGCAATTGTTTCCGAGCGCGTGGACTGCGCGAACGCTGTGTATTCGGCATAGAGATTGTTCTGGCAGACGAAAACGACCGGCAGATCCCAAACGGCTGCAAGATTCAAAGCCTCATGCACAGCCCCGATGTTCGCGGCCCCGTCGCCAAAGCTCACAACGGTGACGCGATCCGACCCACGCATTTGATCGGCCAAAGCCAAGCCGTTTGCGATGGGCGCGCCGGCGCCGACGATGCCTGTGGTGACGACCAACCCGGATTTCGGGTCCGACAGATGCATCGGGCCGCCCTTCCCGGAGGACGTGCCGGTCTTCTTCCCATACATCTCCGCCATGATCTCGTTCATCGGCGCGCCTTTGGCGACGATGTCGTGGATCACTCGGTAGGTCGTGACAAAGGAATCGTCCGTAGACAGGAGCGCACCAATGGAGGCGGCGATCGCCTCTTGCCCGCCTGCTGGATAGTATTGGAACTGGAGATCCCCGGCTTTTAAGCCGTCCTGTATTCGCTGATCGGCGGCGTGAATTCGCGCCATCGTTTCGTAAATCGAAACAGCAAGTTCCGCGCCCAGATCGGACAGATCGCCCATCTACAGCTCCTCATCTCGGCTTTTTTAAAAATTGTCACAAATGGACTTGCTCGGTCAACAATTTCTATATATCTAACATAACTTCTATATATGTGGATATTGTAATGGCCTCCACCAGTCAGTCCGTCCGGCGCGCCTTTGAGGTGTTCAAACTGTTCGCAAGCGAACGACGATCGTTGTCGACGATTGAGATCGCGGAGAGCCTAGGAGCGCCGCGCTCCAGCTGCGCCGCCCTCCTCAAGACACTGTTCGACCTCAATTTGCTCAGTATGGATCGGCGGGCGTCTCGCTACTTCCCGACGGCCGAGTTCGCCGAGTTGGGCGCATGGCTGAATGCGGACGAGTTGTACCCGCCAAATCTCCTTTCCTCGCTTGAGGCTTTGTCCGCGGAGACGGGGGAGACTGTCACCCTGGCCGCCTACAACGACCTGATGATCGAACTTGTTGATGTGTTCTCCAGCCGCCAGGCCATTTCATTCTCCGCGGAGAAAGGGCAAAGGTTCGCCGTTTGGCGCTCGGCTCTCGGCACAGCGTATCTCACGCGGCTCGATACTGCGCAGATCCGCGCGCTCTATAAGCGTTCGCTTGATCGACGGGTCATCGCCAACGACGAGATCGATATAGAAAACGTCATCGAGACGGTCTCGCAGGCCCGGCGCGCGGGATACGCTTTCGCAAAAGGCGTCGTTTTTCCAGACGCCTCAGCGATGGCCTGCGATACCGGACTGGATAACAATGGGCGTCCGTTGATCTTTGCGATCGCCGGCCCGACGGAGCGAATGGAGCGCAACGAAGACGCCTTCAGCCGTCGCCTGCTGGACGCAGCGACCGGCTTCACTGAGGCAAGCTAAGGTGTTCGGCAGCGGGCCAAACGTTGCGCCCCAGGCTAAGACGCCTCCCGCAACCTTACGGGCGTCGCCTTGAACGCCGGGGTTTTGCTGCGCGGATCGACATCGCACCCCGTGAGAACATTCGCCTCCGGATAATACGCCATCACGCTGCCGCGCGCGATGTCGAAGGCGCGCAAGGTCACGTTCTCCATCACGCCATACTTCGACTCCAGGGTGGCGGTGTCCCCGTCTTGAAATCCGCGGTCCGAAAGATCGGCGGGGTTCAGCATAACGCTGCGCCGGTCAGCGCCGCCCCGATACGCGTCCTTGCGTTCATAGATGATGGTGTTGAACTGCCCTTCCGACCGAACGGTCGTGAGCGTCAAGCCGTCTTCATTTGAGTTGGGCGTCTTGCGCACCACAAAAGTCGCGCGGCCATCCTCTGTACGGAAACGAGGCGTATGCAGCAAACGATTGCGGATATGGAACTCTCGTTTGGCGACGTCGATATCCGCAAGGTCCTCCAACCCCGGAACAATCTTGGCGATGGCTTCCCGGATGGTTTTGTGTTCTTCAAAGGCCGTGAAATCGACGGGACCGTCCGGCAAGAGCCGCTTGGCGATCTGACACAGAATGTGCGTTTCCGGCCGAACCGTGGAAAGCCGGTCGACGCCGCCATCGGACATCCGCACATAATTGAACATGCTTTCCTGGGTGGTGGGCTGCCATTCCTCATCCCGCGCCGTCACCGGCAGGATGAGAACCTCGCCGCCGCCAAGCCCGTGGACATGTCCGCGATTGAGCGTCGTCGTCATAAAAAGCTTGAAGCCGATGCGCGAGAGCGCCGTCTCCGCCCAGCGGGAACTCGGATTGGCCTCATAGAGGTTGCCGCCCATGATGAGAGCGGCGTCAATATCGCCCCGCTCAGCGGCCTGCATTGCGGCCATAGTGTCGAAGCCCTGGGCTGTGGGAAGGGACACGCCAAAGACGCTTTCCATCCGGCGCATGACCTCCTCGGGCAGCACCGGCTTCACGCCGATCGTTCCAATGCCTTGCACATTGGAGTGGCCGCGCAGCGGCAGAAGACCGGCGCCGGGCCGCCCGATCTGCCCTCGTAGCAGGGCGAGATTGGCGATGTACTCCACATTGTCAGCGCCGTTCAGATGATGGGTCATGCCCATGCCCCAGGCGAAGACGGCGTTCTTCGCCTTGGCGTACAAAGCGGCGACCCGTTCAATCTCGGCCCTGGAAAGACCGGCGGCGGCTTCGATCGCGTCCCAGGAGGCGCCTTCAACGTCCTGAATAAAGTCGTCAAAACCGTTCGTATGCGCCTTTATGAAGGCGTCATCATGGGCGCCGGCGGCGATGATCGCCTTGGCGATCCCTTTAAAGACAGCGACATCGGAGCCGATGCGGGGTTGAAGGTAGTCCGACGCAATCCAGTCGCCGCCCTTCAACATGGAGGATGGGCTTTTGGGCAACGCGAAGCGAACGAGCCCCGCTTCCCGAGCGGGGTTGATCATCACGACCTCGCCGCCACGGGCTCGGCACGCCTTCAGCTTATGGATGAACCGCGGATGGTTCGAGGACGGATTGGCGCCGATGACGAAGATGAGGTCGCAGCGGCTGAGGTCGTCGAGCTCCACCGTCGCCGTGCCGGCGCCAATCGTCGAGCGCAGCCCGACGCTGGAGGCTTGATGACAATAGTAGGAGCAGTTGTTGACGTTGTTGGAGCCGTAGAGGCGCGCGAGCAGCTGCAAGAGGAAGCCGGCTTCGTTAGAGGATCGGCCGGAGCTGTAGAAAAAAGTGCGAGACGGGTTCGTCTCAGCGAACCGCTCGGCGGCGCGCCCGAACGCCCACTCCCAGTCCACAAATTCGAACCGGTCGCTATCTGCCGCTTTGTAAATCGGCTGCCCGAGGCGCCCGAGATGCTCCATCTCATGGCCGTCAAGCTCTTGAAGGTCCGCCAGAGAATGCGCGAGCACCTCCGCCGGGATCGCGGGCTGGATATCTGTCGACTGGGCCTGGACCGATTTGTTGCATACCGACGGGAACTCGCCCGCCTCATTGGTCATGCCGCCCTTTTGCCCGCCCATGCCAAGCGCGCACGCTTTGCACGCGTTCTTAGAGGTCAGGGCTTTCGCCGTGTTGTTGAGACCCATGCGGGTCGCGGTCCTCAATGCATAAAGAACCTTTTTCGGCCCGCCGCCTACGATGTCTTTCGCCATGCCCCGTAGGTAGCAAATGGCGGGGCCGCCGGGAAGCTTGGCCGAGCCTACCGAAACGCTCCACGCGCTTTAGAACGCGTAGAACAAACCGCCGCCGACGAAGACTTGGTTTTCGGAGCCGATGTCTTCGACGATCGGGCTGTCCGCGGCATCGCTCAAGAGGCGATTGTAAGCGCTGCGCACGAACAGCGCGTATTTCGGGCTGAAGGACAGGATGGCGCTCGCTTCCACCCCG
>JBCDJH010000229.1:0-4339 GCA_038747965.1 Pseudomonadota bacterium | reverse complement strand
CTCAGCTTTGAGGACTTCCGCGCGCTGTGGGAGCGCCGGTCCCTCGGCGTTGTTTTCACCGGGCATCCTACCTTCCTCATGACCGACGAGATGAGCGAGCTGATGGTGGGCCTCGCTACCAGCGAAAGCTCGGAGGAAACGTCGGAGCTGCGCGGACGGCTGGGCGGGCTCGCCTCGCCGCCGGACCGCGATGTCACCCTCTCGCAGGAGCATCAGGCGGCGCTGCGCGCGCTCGATCACGCCAAATCGGCGCTCTCGCGCTTCAACGCGGCGCTCATCGCGCACGCGCGCAGAGCTTTCCCCGACGCCTGGCGCACTTTCCGCCCGCGCGCGGTGATGCTGGGCGACTGGGTCGGCTACGATATGGACGGGCGGACGGACATTCGCTGGTCGAATGTCATCCTGTTCCGACTCCGCGAAAAGCTGCGTCAGCTCGCGCGCTATGAGGAAGCGCTCAACGACGCGCTCGGGCGCTGCGACGAGGCGGGCGACTTGCGCGTTCTGCTGCGCCGCCTGCGCGACCGGATGCGAGCGGCGAGCCGTCATACGAGCCGCTCTGAGGAGGCGTTCGCGGTCGCCATCGCCGACCAGTCGAGCCTCGCCGCCGCCGCCGACGGGCTCACCAGCGAACACCCCGACCGTCTGTTGAGCCTCAAGGAGACCGTGTCTGACCTCGACGCGGCCATTGAAATGTCCTGCGGCGGCGAAGCGGCCGGCGCTGCGCTCTGCGAGAGCTTGATGGTGCTGCGGGCGGAGATGGAGACGCTTGGCCTGGGAGCCGCGCAGGTCCACTTCCGTATCAACGCGGACCAGCTGCACAACGCCATTCGCAGACGGCCTGAGTTCGCCGACGACGCCCCTTTGCACGGCCGCGCCGCCTACGCCCGGATCGACGCCATGGCCCAGGCCGTGCGCGCGCCCGCGCAAATCAACTTCGCGACGCTGATGGTGGAGCCGACGACGGCGGTCCGCCAGTTCCTAACCATCGCCCAGATCAGCAAACACATCGACCAAGATTCAAGCATTCGCCTCCTGATCGCCGAATGTGAAATGCCGGTGACGGCGCTGGCGGCGGTCTATTTCGCGAAGCTGTTCGGCGTGGCCGAGCGGATCGACGTCTCCCCGCTGTTTGAGAATGACGCTGCTTTAACGCGGGCCGCCCAGTTCTTCGAAGCGTTGCTGGCGACGAAGAGCTACCGCGACGTCGCAGAAGCGCGCGGCCGCGTTTGCGTGCAGACCGGCTTCTCCGACGCTGGCCGCTTCCTCGGCCAAATCCCAGCCGGCCTCGCTATTGAGCGGCTGCAGGGGTGGCTCGCCGCCGCTATGAAAAAGCACGGGCTGACGAAGCTCGACGCGCTCATCTTCAACACCCACGGGGAATCCATGGGCCGGGGCGCGCATCCAGGCTCCATGGGCGACCGCGCGCGATATGTGTTCTCGCCCTGGGCGCGGCGCCGCTTCGCCGAGGTCGGCGTGAAGCCGCTCCATGAAATGAGCATTCAGGGCGGGGATGGTTTCATGTTGTTCGGCTCCCGCGATATGGCGCTCGCCAGCCTATCGCGCCTTCTGGAGGCGACGTACGGACCGCTTCCAGATGAAGGCCCCGACGAGTTCTATAGCGACACCAATGCGACGCTCGATTTCTATCAACAGTTTAAGCAGTATCAGGAAGATTTGCTGAAGGAGCCGGCCTATCACCGGGTCCTGACGTCCATCGGTCTGGCGCTGCTGCGCACAACAGGGTCGCGGAAGCTGCGCCGGCAGTTTGAGGTGGCTGGCGACAACACGACGCCTCTGCGCCGCATCCGCGCCATTCCGCACAACGCCATCCTGCAGCAGCTCGGGTATCTTGCGAACATCGCGGCCGGCGTCGGTTCCGCCATCGGCGGGGAGACGGACCGGTTCGCCGAGTTCGCCCGCACATCTAGCCGCTCCAAGATGATCTTCCGCACCATCGCTTACGCAAAGCGTCTCTCCAGCATCAATGTGATGACGGCCTATGGCGGCGTCTTCGACGGCGCTTATTGGGCGAGCCGCCCTTATCACGGCGCCGAGCCGGAGCGGGCGGAAGCCTACGCCTATCTCGCGCGGCTCTTGACGGGCGACGATCGGCACGAGGCATTCACAAAGCTCGGCACCCAACTCAGGATCGATTCGTTGATGCTGCAGCGTCTGTTGAACGACGTTGAGCAAGACGTGTTGCCCCATCCGCCGGTGGCGCGGGCGCGGCTTGATCTGATGCACGCCGTGCGCATCGCGCTGATCCAGCATCTTTTCATTTTGGCCGCCCGGATTCCCCGGTTCTCAACGCGCAACGATATCTCCCGAGAGGACACGATGGAGATGATCTTTGAGCTGCGCGTCACCGACGCTGTTCAGCAGCTGCGTAACGCCTTCCCCTCAGGCGCGCCAGCTGCGGAGGATTACAACGTCTCCGAGGCGTCCAACTACGATGTCCAGGCCTCGATGGGGTATGCGGAGCTCAACGCCAACCTCATCGACCCGCTGGAATGGACCTATGATCTCATCCTCGCGGTGACGATCGCCATTGCTCACGAGTATTCGGCGTATGGGTAGCGGCTGTCTCAGTCATCGTTGCGATATTCGCTCTTGGCGTTCTGGATATTGCGTCGAAGCGTGATGGGCTCATCGAGCGGCGGCAACTCAAGAACGCCGACCCCGGTGCCGCGCACTGTGATTTCTCCGTAGTTGAACAAACGTCCCAAAAAGCTCTGACGTAGGCTGACTTCTTCGATCTTCCCGAGATTGACTTCGGACGACCTGCGGGCGATGAGGCCGGTCTTGAAAATAAAGCGCTGGGACGTGACGACGATCTCGGTCGACCATTTGTGGATCATGCGTTGCAGCCAAATGACGAGGCCCAGCGCGATGGGCGCCGCTGAGATCGCCACCAGCATCGCGCTTTCCTCCCAGGTGCGCGTGCCCATCATTCGGCCGAACACCACATTCACGAGCAAAGGAAGCAAACTCAGATAAAGCCAGAGATCGGCGGCGAACTCATAGGTCCAATTGAAGCGGGCCCGATAGACGATTTTCTCGTTCGTCGCCAAGGTTTTTATAACGTAGGACATCGCTTCTTCCCCGCCTGGCGCGCCATCCGCCGGCTTTTCAAACGGCGCAGCGCTCGCTATAGGACACGTTCTCTCCGCCAATATCCCCCGACAAGCGAACGATGGAGCGCGTCCATGGCCTCATATCAGTATATCTATACGATGAAAGGGCTTTCAAAGTCATATGGCGGCGGAAAGCGGGTTCTTGAGAACATTCATCTACAGTTCTTCCCGGACGCGAAGATCGGCGTCGTTGGCGTCAACGGCTCGGGGAAATCAACGCTTCTGAAGATTATGGCCGGGGTGGACAGCGAGTTCACGGGCGAGGCGGGGCCCGCGGCCGGCGCGAAGGTCGGCTATTTGGCGCAGGAGCCGGAACTCGATCCAGACAAGGACGTGCTGGGGAACGTCATGGAAGGCGTCGCCGAACCAATGGCGATGATAGAGGAATTCAACGCCGTCTCCATGAAGCTCGCCGAAGACTACTCGGACGAGCTGATGGAGGAGATGTCCGCCCTCCAGGAGAAGATCGACGCCATCGACGCTTGGGACATCGATTCCAAAGTCGAAATGGCGATGGACGCGCTGCGCTGTCCTGAGCCGGACGCGGACGTCACCAAGCTCTCGGGCGGGGAGCGGCGGCGCGTCGCCCTGTGCCGGCTGCTGCTGGCGAAACCTGACCTCCTATTGCTGGACGAGCCGACAAACCATCTGGATGCGGAGTCGGTCGCGTGGCTACAGCATTATCTGGCGGACTTCGCAGGCTCCGTCGTGGTGATCACCCATGATCGCTACTTCCTCGACAGCATTACGGGCTGGATCCTGGAGATCGATCGCGGCCGCGGCATCCCCTATGAAGGCAACTACTCGTCGTGGCTGGAGCAAAAGCAAAAGCGCTTGGAACAAGAGGGGCGCGAGGACGCCGCCCGCCAGCGCGCGCTCTCGCGCGAGCTTGAGTGGGTGAACGCCTCGCCAAAAGCGCGCCAAGCGAAGTCGAAAGCCCGCATCAAGGCGTATGAGGAACTTGTCGACAAGGCTGGCCGCGTCGAAGTTGGCGAAGCGCAGATCAGCATTCCGCCAGGCCCGCGCCTCGGCGGCGTCGTGGTGGAGGCCGACGGTTTGTCAAAAGGGTTTGGCGACCGTCTGCTCATCAACGATCTGTCGTTCCGTTTGCCGCCTGGGGGCATTGTCGGCGTCATCGGCCCGAACGGCGCGGGTAAGACGACCTTATTCCGTATGCTAACGGCCGAAGAGCAGCCCGACGACGG
>JBCDJH010000228.1:0-4363 GCA_038747965.1 Pseudomonadota bacterium | reverse complement strand
GCCCGGCCCAGCGCCATCAGCGGGAAGTAATGGCGATACATGTTGTAATTGATCATGAATGCGCGGCTTAGCTCCGGCCCTTGGGCGAGGCGCTCTTGGAGCTTGGGGTCGTCTAAGCGGATCGTGGCGCCAACGCCGTACCCTGGAAAGCCCGTCCCTGTGTATTCCGGCTCGTCCCAAGTGCCGTCGGCCTGCGCGTTCGTCAGGTAGGCGACGCCCCGCTCAATCGCGGCGCGATCCTCAGGCCGCGCGACCGCCAAAAGGCCCATCATCGCCCAAGCGGTTTGCGACGGCGTCGGGCGGCCCTTCGCCTTTTGGCTCGGGTCCATATACGACGCGCAGCTCTCGCCCCAGGCGCCGTCGGCTTGCTGGCTCGACGCAAGCCAGTCGGCGGCTTTCAAAACGAAATCCGATCGCATATCGACGCCGACCGCCTTCAAAGCCGGCAGCACGGCGCCCGCCCCGTACACGTAATTGACGCCCCAGCGGCCAAACCACGAGCCGTCCGCCTCCTGCTCCGCCTTCAAATAGGCGAGGCCCCGCGCGACAGCGGGATGGCGCGCATCGTATCCAAGCGCGCCCAACGCTTCGAGCACATGGGCGGTGACATCGACGCTTGGCGGGTCGAGCGCTTCGCCGAAATCGCAGAATGGGATCTTGGTGAGAATGCGTTTGTCATTGTCTTTGTCGAACGCCGCCCAACCGCCATTGCGGCATTGCATGGCCAGCACCCATGCGACCGCGCGATCGATCGCCTCTTTAACGCCTTTGGCGGCCCAACCGGGGCGATTGCGATACGGCGCAAGAACGATCAGCGCGACGGCCGTGTCGTCGACGTCGGGGTATTTCAGGTTCTCGTATTGAAAGGCCCAGCCGCCTGGCTCAACGCCCTTGACCTTGACGCCCCAGTCGCCGTGCGCCCGAACTTCCTTGCTGAGGACCCAGTCGATGGCGCGCTCTACCTCTTCCGCGGCGGCGCCTTCGGCGTCGCAATCCTGCACCGCCAAAAGGCTCAACACCGTATCCCAGACCGGCGAGACCGACGCCTGGATATAGGAGACATCCTCCACATCGACGCGCCAGCGGGGATCGTCCAGCGCCGCGATGGCCTTGGCCACGACCGGATGGGAGTGGGCGTAGCCTTCGTTGCAGAGGGCCATCAGACTGTAGATCCAAGGGGGCTGAATGCCGCCCCAAACGCCGTCGGCGTCCTGGTGGTTGATGATCCATTCCAGCGCCGTCTTCACCGCTCCGCGGCGCAGCGGCGTGATCTTCAGCGACTGCGCCGTGTGCAACGCCTTGTCGGCAAAGAGAAAAAAGCGATCCCAAACGTCGCCGTCAGCCTTGCCGGGCAAGCCGTAGTCGAACGTGGCGCGCCCGTCTGGAAACAACTCGTCAAGTCGAGAGGCCGGGTTCAGAGGGGTAACGGGACGCTTGGCGCTGAGCACCGCGATCGGCGTTAAGGTCGCGCGGGCCCATTGGGCGAAATTGTAGATGCTAAATGGAAACCAGGAGGGAAACCGAATGACCTCCGGCGGCACATTGGGCGTCTGTTCCCAGGGCCACTCGCCGATCAGCGCCAGCCAGTAACGGGTGAACACCCGAATGTTGCGCATGCCGTCGCGCGCTAAGATCCACTCACGGGCTTTGACGAGCGCCGGATCGTCCACTTTGCGACCCATGGCGCGCAGGGCGGCGTAGGCCTCCACCGTCGCATTCACGTCGCCCGACGGCGCGCCGCGATAGACCTCCCATGAGCCGTCTTCGCGCTGTTCCCGCAAAAGCGATTTAGCGAGGCGCGGCCGGAGCGGATGATCGCTGAGGCCGATGACATGGAGCGCCAAGATCCACTCGGCCTCCATGCAGCTGTTTGATTCGAGACGTCCGACCCAATAGCCGTCGCTGTCCTGCGCGTCGCGAAGCCAATCGACGCCGCTGTCAATCGCCGCATCGATAGCGGCGCGCGGGTCCCCGCCAATCGCTGGCGTGGCCGACGCTGGCGCTACAGATTCCGAAAGGCTCATGGTAGGCCGCCCCCTCTGGCGTTGTTCGTGCGCTCGGCGCATTCTCGCAGCCGCAGCAAAGCCCGCGCAACCGGCGGAGGCCCACGCGGCGCCTCGCCGCAGAGCGCCACATTTATCCCATCGCGCCGCATTTGCGAAGCACGGGCGCTGCAAGCATGCGAATGTGAGGGCGACGCGCAAGCGCCGACGGCGCGAGGGGGCCACAAATCATGATCCAGCGATTCTTGAGGCGCGCTCTGGCGACGGCGTTCGCAAGCGGTCTGGCGTCGACGCCCAGTCTCGCCCAGCCCACGCGGCCTTCTAGCGCTGATGAAATCGTCGTCACCGAAACGCGGCTTGAGGCGCCCCTCTCCAGCATCGTCGGCAATCTCACGCAGATTGACGGTGAAGAGCTCCAGTGGATCCGGCCCGAGCACGCAAATGAAGCGCTCGCCCGAGCCCCCGGCGTTTACATCCATAGAGGCAGCGGCCAAGAGCATTTGACGTCCATCCGCTCGCCCGTGCTGACGGCGGGCGCAGGCGCCGGCTCTTTCTTGTTCCTTGAAAACAACGTGCCTCTGCGCGCCGCCGGCTTCGCCAATGTGAACGGGCTCTTCGAGGCCCACTACGAACTCGCGGGCGATGTTGAAGTGGTGCGCGGCCCCGGCAGCGTTCTTTACGGCGCCAACGCCGTCCACGGGCTGATTAATTTCATTCCGCCGTCGCCTGGCGAGACAGCGGCCGGGGCGACCGTCTCTGGCGGGTCCTATGGGCGGGTGAAGGGCGACGTTTACGCCAGCCTCCTTTATGGCGACCAAAGCGTTTATGCGGGCTTCAGCGCTTTGTCCGAAAACGGATTCCGCGCCGCCTCTGGCGTCGATCAACAAAAATTCACCCTGCGCCACGATTACTCCGGGCCGGCGCTGGAGGTGACGACGCTGTTGTCAGGTCACAATCTTAATCAGGAGACCGCAGGCTTCGTCGTCGGCGAAGACGCCTATCTCGACCCAGAGCTACGGCGCACCAATCCGAACCCGGAGGCGTTTCGGGACACCCAGGCTTTGCGGCTCTCCAGCCGTATCGCTGCGACGCTTGGCAATGGCGATCAACTCATCGTCACCCCTTTCGCCCGGTGGAACGAGATGGACTTCCTGCTCCATTTCCTGCCCTCGCAGGCTTTGGAGAAGAACGGCCATTGGAGCTTGGGCGCTCAGACCCTCTACCGTGCGGAACGCGGGCCATTGTCGGTGATCGCCGGCCTCGACCTCGATTACACTGAGGGCCGTTTGTCGGAGTTCCAATCCATCCCGACGATTTTCTCTTTCACGCAGGGCGCCCATTACAATTACGACGTGGGCTCGATCGCCCTCGCCCCCTACCTACACGGCGAATATCAGCTGACGGAGCGCCTGAAGCTCACCGGCGGCCTTCGGCTCGATTGGACCCGTTACGATTACGACACCAACATTCCGGCCGGCGATGTCGGCCGTTTCCGCCGCCCGGAGGATCGAACGGATTCGTTCTTTAAGCCAATCGCCAAAGCTGGTGTCGGATACCAAGCGAACGACACGCTATCGCTTTACCTCGCCTACGCCAGAGGCGCCCGCCCGCCGCAAACGACGGACCTTTATCGTCTCCAGACAAACCAAACCGTCGGCGAGATCGAGCCGGAGAGCATCGACAACATCGAAGGCGGTATGAGGGGCCAGTTCGGGCCGCTGTCATATGACGTCGCCGGCTACTTTATGGACAAATCCAACTTCTTTTTCCGCGACGCAGACGGCTTCAACGTGCCGAACGGGCGTACACGGCATATTGGCGGCGAAGCGGACATACGCGTGCAGCTGGCCCCATGGGCGGCGTTTGAAGGCGGGGTCGCTTATGGGCGGCACACCTACCGTTTCGACCGCCCAGTCGGCCGCGCCACCGAATCCATAAGCTTCGGCGACGATGTGGACACCAGCCCGCGTTGGCTCGCCAACAGCCGGGTTTCCGTGACGCCTCTTCCAAGCGTCGTGGCGGAACTCGAATGGGTCTATGTGGCGCGTTACTTCACAGACGCCGCCAACGACAACAGCTACCCTGGGCACTCGGTCTTCAACCTGCGAGCCAGTTGGCAAGCGCTGGAAACCGTTCGCGTGTTTGGGGCTGTCCGGAACGTGACAGATACATTCTATGCGGAACGAGCGGATTTCGCCTTCGGCAACGAACGCTTCTTCCCGGGCGAAGAACGCGCATTCACGGCGGGGCTCGACGTCGCCATCTAAATGCGATTTGCCCAAGAAGCGCGGCCTCTCGAAATCGTTTCTCTAAAGAGAACGTTAACTGGAGATCTGTATACAGGCCAAGCACCCGCGAAG
>JBCDJH010000227.1:0-4371 GCA_038747965.1 Pseudomonadota bacterium | reverse complement strand
GCTGCCGCTCGGCGGAGTGCTCGCCCTCCTCTTCTGCTTTGTCTCCCTGGACGCGGCGACCGCGCAGCGCCCCTGCCCTGAAGCCGGCTCCAGCCGCGACGCGCGCACATTGGGATGCGCGCCCAGCTTCCTCACCCGCAACGAGCGTCCCGTGCCCGGCGCTGATGAACCCCAGTTCGACCGCACCTTCGTGGTGCGCATCCCGCGCCAGCCCGGCGAGTTCCGCACCCTCGCCGGCGCCCTTCAAAACACCCGCGCGGGCGGCGTCGTCACCATCAGCCGGCGCGACGGCAAGATCATCAACGGCTCCAACATTCCGGTCGTCAGCCGACCGCTGACGATCTTGATGGACCCGCGGATCGTCGCCAATCAGCCAGGTTGGTTAGAGCCCGATCCGGAGTTCGCAAATCTCCCGATATTGGGCCTGCGCGCTGGCCAAAATGGCCGATGCATGGTCATCGATCCGATCGAGGGGCGGGGCCAGGTGACGCTCGTCGGCCTCAAATTCATCCCGTCGGAGAACGGCGCGTTCGACCGCTGCATCCGTGTGCGCGGCGGCGATGTGGCGCTCGCCGGCGTCATCATCGACGGCGACGGCCGCAACATCGGCGCCGACGGCAGCGGAACACGGCGCGAGGCGGTGGGGATCTCGGTCTCTGGCGGCGTCACCCACTTCCAGGGCGCAAACGTCATTCAAGGCGTTGATATCGGCCTGGAGTCGCGCGGCGGCTTGGCCCGGCTCGGGACAACTGGCGCTGGCGAGATCGCGGCTCGGCGCGGCGTCGTCGTGCAGGGCGGCGAAGTGCAGATGCAGACGAGCCCCGTCAACATCCTCGCATCCCATGTGGGCGTCGATGTGCGAAGCGGCCGCGTCAACGCCGATCGGTCCGTGCGGATCTATAAGCAAGCGGCGGGGGCAGGCGCGTCTCCCTCGTTAGAAAGCGCCTGCCGCGGCTCGGTCTCCCGGTGCCAGTGCGTGGCGGCGGATGTCTCCAGCGGATTGCGGGTCTCTACGCCCACCCCCGTTCGGGGCCAGGGCTTGCCGGCGCCCGGGAGCATTCGCGGAACGGACTTTCTTGTAGACGGCTTCCCGCTCGGCGTCTGCGCCGAGGGCGGGGTTGTCGAACTCACCCGCTCCAACCGCATCGACGGCAGCATGGTCGGCGTCCTCGCGCAGCCGGGCTCCAACGTCACCCTGTCGGAGGCGCAGATCGCCAACAGCCAGATGGACGGCGTGGTCGTAAACGGGGCCGCCTTCCGGATGCTGAACAGCCGCGTTGTGTCGAGCGGTCGTTATGGCGTGTCCTTCGGTCCCCGCTCGCTGAACGCAAGGGGCCTCGCCAGCAACGCGCAGCTAAGGGCGAACGGCATTTTCTCAAGCGGTTCAGAGGGCCTGCATTTCGCGGAGGAAGCAGTTGGCGAGCGCCTCTTCCGCCGGCGCGAAGCCATGGTTGGGTTCAACGGAAACGACGTTTATTGCAACCAAGCCGGCGCGAATATCGAGACCCGGCAGCTCAAGCGCGCGCAAGGCGCCTACAGCCGGAACTCGCCCCGCGCTTACCGCAGCAAGAAATGCGGCGCCTATGGCGGCCCCGGGCGCAAAGGGCTCCGGCCAGGGCTGGCGCTTGGGCTGGACGGCGGGGGCAGCGGCGAGACGACCTTCGTCAACCGCAGCATTTGCAACCATCGCTGCGACGGCGAATGCGTCAACGGGACGTGCGAGGTGAACTATTTTGACGCCTCGGGTCGCCGACAAGCGTTCACCTACGGGCAGACGGACGCGCAATCGAGCCTGCCGGCCGCCGTGTTCAACGTTTGCTATGCAAACATTCAGCGCAATGAGAACTGGACCTCGGACGATGAGTGCCTTGCGGGCCTGATCTTTGATCCCGAGGCGAGGTAAGCGGCGGCGTTGAGCGGCCCCTAACCCTCGTCTTCTTTAAGCGGGACGCCATAAAGTTCCAACCGGTGATCGATGAGCTTGTAGCCGTGCTCCGCCGCGATGCGCTCCTGCAATCGCTCGATCTCCTGGCTCACGAACTCGATCACGCGGCCTGAGCGCATATCGATCAGATGATCATGGTGATCGTCGGTCGCCTCCTCATAGCGAGCGCGGCCGTCCTGAAAATCGTGCTTCTCAAGAATGCCGGCCTCTTCGAACAGGCGCACCGTTCGATAAACCGTCGCGATCGAGATTTGGGGGTCCACTTCCGCCGAGCGTCGATAGATTTCCTCCACATCGGGGTGGTCGTCCGCAAGCGAGAGAATGCGCGCGATCACGCGGCGCTGATCCGTCATGCGCATGCCCTTCTCAAGGCACATTTTTTCGATGCGATCCATCGGGGCGCTCCACTATCAATGTCTGAGCTCTTTCGCCCAATCTGATATATGGCAGCGCGGCCCATATCGCCAGGTTGTCGCAGCCGAATGCAAAGCGCCCTGTGTTTCAATGGGTTGGGGAGAATTCGCCAATGACCAAGCGCGCGCCCAGAATTTTCATTTTGACAGGCGCCGGCGTCAGCGCCGAATCGGGGCTGGGCACATTCCGCGATGTCGGCGGCATCTGGTCCCAGTATCGACTTGAAGAGGTGGCGACGCCGGACGCTTTTGAGCGCAATCCAGACCTTGTTTACGGGTTCTACAACGCCCGGCGCGCGAACCTGGTCGCGGCAGCGCCTAATGCGGCCCATGCGGCCCTGGCGAAACTGCAGTCGGGGTTGCGCGCCGCCGGTGGCGACGCCCTGATCGTCACCCAGAACATCGACGATTTGCACGAACGCGCGGGCGCGCAGGACATCGCGCACATGCATGGCGAGCTTCTGAAGGCGCGCTGTTTGCGCTGCGGCGCGCTGGCGGACTGGCGCGGCGCTATGGACGCCGCATCCCGCTACCCAAACTGCGACGCGGCCGTGCGCCCCCACGTCGTGTGGTTTGGCGAGGTTCCAATCGGCCTTGACGACATCGCCGAGACGCTGGCGGGCTGCGACGCCTTCGTGTCGATCGGCACGTCCGGCTCCGTCTATCCCGCCGCCGGCTTCGTCTCCATGGCGCGGGAGATGGGCATGCCCGCGACCGAACTCAATCTTGAGCCGTCCGAGAATGCGTTTGTCTTTACCGATCAACGCTATGGCCCCGCCTCTTCAATCGTTCCCGCCTGGGTGGACGATGTGCTGTCCACTATTTCGGGGCCCGCCAATTGAAGCGCGCGGGCGAAAATGATCGGATGTCGGCTCGCTAAACAAGGACCTGACCCATGCGCTTCAGACTCGCGCCCGGCCTGCTCGCCGCTAGCTTGATAGGCCTCACTGCGCCGGCCCTGGCGGAAAGCCCGCCAGCGACGGGCGCGCCGCTCGACGAGATTTATCGCCATCTCCACGCCAACCCTGAACTCTCGCTCAAGGAAGAGAAAACATCGGCGCTGCTCGCCGCCGAATTGGAGGCGCTCGGCTTTGAGGTGACCACGGGCGTTGGCGACGCTTGGGTGAAGGCGAAAGCGGCAAACGAACAAGGCGTCGCGCGGCCGGGGGTGGGCGGTTACGGCGTCGTCGGCGTTCTGCGCAATGGCGAGGGGCCAACCGTGCTCTTGCGCGCGGACATGGATGCGCTGCCAGTGCCGGAGCGCACGGGGCGGCCCTACGCTTCAAAGGTGGAGGATGTCACCTGGAGCGGCGTCAAAAGCCCGGTGATGCACGCCTGCGGCCACGACATCCACATGACGAGTTGGGTGGGCGCCGCCCGCCGCTTGGCGGCTGAACGGAAGGCCTGGTCCGGCACCCTTGTCATGATCGCCCAGCCCGCTGAGGAGCTTGGCCTCGGCGCGCTCGCCATGCTTGAGGACGGCTTGTTCGAGCGGTTCCCAACGCCGGACGCGAACATCGCGCTCCATGTGGCGGCGGATCTGCCCGCCGGCTCCGTCGGCTATGTCAGCGGCTATGCGCTTGCGAATGTCGATTCGGTGGACATTTTGGTGCGTGGCCAAGGCGGGCACGGCGCCTATCCGCACACGACGCGGGACCCGATCGTGGTCGCCTCCCACATCGTCACGGCGCTGCAAACCCTTGTGTCTCGAACCATTGATCCGCAGAACCCGGCCGTGGTCACCGTCGGCGCGTTCCATGCCGGCGCCAAGCACAACATCATCTCCGACAAGGCCGAGCTGAAACTCACCGTGCGATCCTATGACGATAAGACCCGTGACGCCCTGATCTCGGGCATTGAGCGGATCGCGCGCGCGCAGGCGGAGGCGTTCGGAGCGCCAGAACCTGAAATCAAAGTGGAAGGGGATTACACGCCGTCCGCCTACAACAATCCGGCGCTGACGGAGAAGATCGTCGCCGCCATGGCGTCGGAACTCGGCGCCGACAACGTGGT
>JBCDJH010000226.1:0-4384 GCA_038747965.1 Pseudomonadota bacterium | reverse complement strand
TGAAAGGCCGGGTCGCCGAGGCGGCGGCTGAGCTCAATCGCATCAACGTCAACATCTCGCGCCAATCCGTCCAGATCGTCCGAGCGCCCCGCGATGGGATGATCCTTCGGGTCAACGCCGGGGACGCCGCGACGTTTGTCAGCGCCGGCCAGGTGGTGGCCTCCTTCGTGCCGGAGAATGTGGATCGCGCGGTGGAGCTCTTCATCGACGGCCGCGACGTGGCCCTTGTGCGCTCCGGCGCCAAGGTGCGGCTACAGTTTGAAGGTTTCCCCACCGTACAGTTTAGCGGTTGGCCGTCGGTTGCGGTCGGCACATTCGGCGGCGAAGTCGTCGCGGTCGATCCCTCCGCCAGCGCCGCCGGCCGCTTTCGCGTCCTGGTGACTGAAGACAAGAGCGATCCGCATCCATGGCCCGATCCAAGCTATGTGCGGTTCGGCTCGTCCGCCCGGGGATGGATATTGCTTGAGACGGTTTCGGCGGGCTTTGAGGTATGGCGTCAGCTCAACAACTTCCCGCCGCAGTTTCCGGACGGGCCGGGCGTCCCGCTCGGGCCGCCCATGGGAACCTCCGCGGTGAGCGGTCTCTAACGATGGCGTTGGCGCTCCGGAGCTTAAGGAAACTGATCGCCGCCGCCTGCGCGGGGCTTATCGGCGCCGGCTTGTTCGGCGCTGGCGCCGCGGCGCAGCCGCGAACCGACGCGGCCGCCACTTTTCTATTTGCAGAAGATGTGCTCGCGTCGTCTGCGGAGCATTTTCCATCGATCCTTGAGAGCCTCGCCCAACGGCGCGCGGCCGAGGGCAAAGCGCTCTCAGCCGTCGGGGCGTTCGATCTTGTCTTCTCCGTCGACGGTTTCGACCGCGTCGACGGGTTCTGGGACGGCCGCATTGTCGATGCGGAGGCGCGCCAGCCCTTAGGGCCGCTCGGCGCCACGGTCTTCGGCGGATACCGGATATCGGAAGGGTTTTTTCCGATCTATGAGGACGAGTATTTCACCAACAGCGGCGGTGAGGTGAGGATTGGGGCGCTGTTCTCGGTGTTGCGGGACAGGGCCATCGACGACCGGCGCTTTGGGGTGGCGGATACGCGTCTCGCCGTTGAGCAAGCGGACCTTGAAGTGCTCCTCACCCAACTCGGCGTGCAGCATAAGGCGCTTACGGCCTATTGGCGGTGGGTGGCGTCCTTGCGTCAGGCCCAGGTCTATGAACGGTTGCTGCGCATCGCGGAAGAGCGCGAAGCCGGCTTGGAGGAACAAGTGCGGCGAGGGGCGCGCGCTGAGATCTTCCTTACGGAAAACAGACAGAACATTCTGCGCCGCCAGCGCTTGGCGACCGAGGCCCGCCGGGACGCGATGCAGGCCGCCAACGCGCTCTCCTTCTACTACCGGGACGTCTCTGGCGCGCCCCTGACGCCGAAAGACGCCCAGCTGCCGCCATCGTCGGCCGTTGAGCCTTTGGCGGCGCTGATGATCGATGAGGACCCGCCGGTGTCTCGCATCATCGCCATGCGCCCGGAGCTGCAGAGCCTGCGCGTCGGCTTGGAGCGCGCCCGCCGGCGCATCGAGCTTAATCGCAACGATCTCAAACCGCAGTTGGATTTGAGGGCGGAGGTTGACGCCGATCTCGGTCAGATTGCGGAAGGCGGGGAGTCGCGCGATTCCACCGACACCAAGATCGGCCTGACTTTCTCCGTTCCGCTGCAGCGGCGCGGCGCCAAAGGCCGCGTGCGCCAGGCGGAGGCCGAGCGCGAAGCCTTGCGCCAGCAGCGGCGGCGCATCGAAGATCAGATCGCCGTGGAGCTCACCAACATTCTGCTCAATCTTGAGGTCTCAGAGCGTCTGACGGTCATCGCCGATGACGAAGTCGCCCAAGCCCTCGCCATGCAGGACGCGGAACGCAAACGCTTCCAAAGCGGCGCCAGCGATTTCTTCCTTCTAAACATTCGCGAGGAGACCGCCGCCGACGCGCGCATTCGCTACTTCATCGCGGAGCTGCAAACCCGCATCGCCCGGGCCAATTACGATGCGGCGACGGTGAACTCCGAGCGGCTTATGATCAAAGACCCAACGGCCCCTGCGCGGGCCGGTGCGCGCTAAGCAATTGCGACCGAACATTTGACGACCAAGTTTGCTTCGCTTGCGCTCCTACGCTCCGCCTGATCTGATAGGGGCAAAGAGGAGCATCTTCATGTCGGTCGAATATCTGTTGACGTCGCTTGTTGTTATTTTGTTGCCGGGTACGGGCGTTCTTTACACGATGGCGGCCGGCCTCTCGCGCGGGCTTCGGGCGAGCCTTTTCGCCGCGTTTGGCTGCACCCTCGGCATTCTGCCCCATATCGCCGCCAGCATCGCCGGCCTCGCCGCGCTCCTCTACGCAAGCACGCTCGCCTTTCAGGTGGTGAAGTATGTGGGCGTCGCTTACCTCTTCTACATGGCCTGGAGCATCTGGCGCGCCGGCGGCGTCATCCAGTTTGAGGAAACCACAGCCCCAGCCTCGCCCATGCGCGTTATCGTGCTGGGCTTCCTCACCAACATTCTCAATCCGAAGCTCTCTCTTTTCTTCCTCGCTTTCCTGCCGCAGTTCATTCCGGCGGATGCGACGAACATTCCCGTGCAGATGATGGGCCTCGCCGCGATCTTCATGGGGCTCACCTTCATCGTATTCGTTGGATACGGCGCCTTCGCCTCGCTGGCGCGCCGCCACGTGATTTCCCGTCCTTCGGTGATGAAATGGTTCCAGCGCGGCGTCGCCGGCGCGTTCGGGGCGCTGGGGCTTCGGCTCGCCTTCGCCGAGCGCTAGTAGCGAGCCCTGGCGCGTCTAACCCTCGGCCAACCCAACGTCTGCGAGGATTTGGGGGATCTTCTTCTTGAGGCCGAAGAACCCCGCCTTGGCGTGCGGCCACGCCGCTGCGTCGTACCGCCTACGGACAACGGACAATCCGACGCCTGCCTCAGCCAGCCGAGGCCTTGCATGCGCGATGGCGTCCGCCGCCGGGCCGACGGGCGCATAGGGCGTGACGATATGGGTGAGGCCCGTCTCCTGCGCCCAGCTGAGCGCCGCATCCGTCCAGGCGTCCAGCCAGTCCGCGCCATCCTCGCCCGCGGCCGCCTTAGGCTGCAGCTGGACGGCCGGCGCGCCGAACGCGGACGTTGCCCGCGCCGCCGCGTCTTCGAGGGCGGCTTTGTCAAAACGCGCCGCCGCCTTACCGATCGGGCGCGGCGACCGGCCGGCGACAGCGGATATGGCGGCGATCGCGCTTGGCGCGAAATCCGCTGGCGCCCAGTCGATCTCGGGCGCGCAATCCTCCCCGGTGATCAGCAGCCCCATGGCGGTCCCGGCGCGGGGTTCAGGCCAAGGGTCGGCGGCGGGAAGCGGCGTTCGCTCCATCTCCTCGGTCTCTATCAAGGGGTCGGCTGCTTCTGCGAGGCCCGTCGGCGTAAAGCGACCGTCCGTATAGCGCTCGATATTGGAGGGGCGCGCCAGATATGTCTTGCCCTTGGTGTGAAGGCCCGCCACCCAGCGCCAGCTTAGGGTGTTGGACGCAGGGTCGCCGTCCAAAAGATGCCGATAGAAAAAATCGGCGCCGAGATCCCACGGCAGCTGAAGCGTAAAGATCCAAATGCTCGCGAACCACATGCGCGTATGATTGTGGAGATAACCGATCTCCACCAACTCCTGCGCCCAGGCGTCGAAGCATTCAATTCCTGTACGGCCTTCTTCCGCCTCCTCGACGCGGCGCTTGAGGTTTGCGTCTGCGCCGAGCGTCTGAAGATGGGTCCGGAGCTGCGACTGATGTCGGCGCCAGCAGATGGGACGCTGCTCCATCCATCCCTTGAAGTAGGCTCTCCAAAACACCTCTTGAACGAACTTATCGCATACGGACGGCGCATGCCGGGCGAGGGCTGCGCGCAACACTTCGGTCTCCAGGATTAGGCGATACCGCACCCAAGGGGAGAGTGCGGAGATATTGCTGCGCCGCTCTGGTCCGTAGTCGTAGTTTCGTTTGCCGGCGTAAGCGCGCCCCATACGGCTCGCGAAAGCGTCCATCCGTTGAAGGCCGGCGGCTCGCGTTGGCGCCCAGGAAAGGGCGGCGGCCTCTGGTTGATCGCCGAACAACGCGCCCGTAGCGTCTCTCTCGCTCATCTCATCAAGCCTTAGAAGGGATTGGTCGTCGTGACCGGAGCTAAGCCGAAATCAGATGATGTCGAGAAAGCGATTCTCGACCTCTGCGCGGCGCGGGGGCCGGCGAAGACCATTTGCCAGTCTGAGGCCGCGAAGGCATGCGCACGGGCGGCGGGCGTCGCTGACGATTGGCGCGAGTGGATGTCGCTTGTTCAAGCCGTGGCCAGACGAATGGCCGCTGAAGGCCAAATCGAAATTCGCCAAAG
>JBCDJH010000225.1:0-4393 GCA_038747965.1 Pseudomonadota bacterium | reverse complement strand
GCGGTCGATAAGTTTGAATACCGCCGTGGTTATAAATTCTCCACCTATGCGACTTGGTGGATCCGTCAGGCGATCACGCGGTCCATTGCAGACCAAGCGCGGACCATTCGTATTCCGGTTCACATGATCGAGACGATCAACAAGATCGTTCGCACATCGCGCCAGATGTTGCACGAGATTGGCCGCGAGCCGACGCCGGAAGAGCTTTCTTCCAAGCTCGCCATGCCGCTTGAAAAAGTGCGCAAGGTCTTGAAAATCGCGAAGGAGCCGATTTCTCTTGAGACGCCAATTGGCGACGAGGAAGACAGCCATCTCGGTGATTTCATCGAGGACAAGAACGCGATCCTGCCGATTGATGCGGCGATCCAGGCGAACTTGCGCGAGACCACAACGCGGGTTCTGGCCTCCCTCACACCGCGTGAGGAACGGGTTCTGCGCATGCGCTTCGGCATTGGCATGAACACGGACCACACCCTGGAAGAGGTGGGCCAACAGTTCTCCGTGACCCGCGAGCGTATTCGTCAGATTGAAGCGAAAGCCTTGCGCAAACTGAAGCACCCAAGCCGATCAAGAAAGCTGCGGAGCTTCCTCGACAACTAGAGCGTATTGCCGCGAAAGTGGACCATCGGTTTCGCGTCCGCAATTCGCGCAAACAAAGACTTAGAGCCGTTTGCGGCCTTTGAACTGAAGCACATCAGACGCAACGGCTCTAAGTGCGCGCTCGCGAATACGCCATGAAGGACGGGCGGTTACTGTAGCTCGATCGTCAGGGAGACGCTGGAGCTCAGATCCGTCTGGCCGGGCTCTATCGGCGTTGATGCGTCGAACGCTTCCGCGGACGCCCTCCGATAAGCTGTAACCCGGATGGTTTCTCTCTCGTTCGGTGCGATTTCTATGATATCTCCGAGGCTTACGCCGGCCGCTTCAGCGTAGATCTGAGCTTTGCGGAGGGCGTCAGCCACGGCCATTTTTCGCGCTTCATCGAGCAAAGGCTCAGGTTCCGAGACATCGAACGACACCCCGCCGAGGCTATTCGCGCCGCTCTCGACTAGGCTGTCGATGACCGCGCCAACCTCGGTTACCTCTCGCACGGTCACGCGCACTTCGTTGCGGGCGCGGTAGCCGGAGATGCGGGGCTGATCGCTCCGTCTCGGCAAGGACGCCGACTTTGAGTCGTAGATCGGCGAGAGAGAGAAGCCGGATGTGCTGAGATCCTCCGGCTTCACGCCGGCCGCTTTCAGCTTGTCGATGACGGCGGACATCGCAAGGCGGTTCTGCTCAATCGCTTCCTTCGCTTCGTCCGCTTCTGAGACGACGCCGGCGCTGACCGACGCAATGTCGGGCGTCGCCTTCACCGAAGCTTCGCCCGTCACCCGAATGGTCCGGCGCGGCGCATCGTCCGCCCTGGCCGCTGGCGCCCAAAGCAGCGCCGTCCACAGCGCCGCGGCGGCGGCTGCTATCGGCGTCGAAACCGCCACTCTCGCGAACATAGGCGTCCTCCAATACGCGCGTAGCGTGCGCCGAGAAATTTTCCTTAACGAATAGGTGGTTAGCTTCGAACGGTGGCGGATTTGCGGCGCCGCGCCTCAGCTTGCGCAGGAGTGACGATATGGGTTCAGCGGCCCCGGAAAAAGCCGACGATGGCGTCTTTGAAGACGGCCAGGCGCGTTTTGACTTCGAGCACAAGATCTTCTCTGCGCCGGGCGGCTGCTTTCGCTATGTGCGTCTGTCGAAGCAGGCATTCTTCAATCTGAAGATTGGCGAGGTCAACGCTAACATCGCAATCAACACCCTCTGCAATGAATTCGGCATCGACGAAGCTAGCCATGACGGCGAACTGCTGGCGCTTATGGAAAAGGGCATTCCGTACGTCGGCGAGATCCGGCCTGGCGACATCATTCCATCTGAATTGCTCGATGGCTCCGCGTCTTGGAGCATCGATGAGCGCCACCGCGACAGCGCCAAGTTGAAGCTCATGGCGGCGACGCTTGATTGGCTCGACGGCGGCGGCGGCGGCACCATGGCCGCGCGCATGAACGCGATCAGCCAAGACGAGGAAACCCAAAAGCGCGTGAACGACGCGCTCGGGAAGATCTCCGAGGACTTGAAGCTGGGCGACAAACAAAAGGTGATGGACAGGTTCGAGACGCTCGCCAACGAACTCGCCTACATTGAGGCCCTGCGCGATCACTACGCTGGCGTCTACCAGATCTCCAAGAACCTCAAAATGCTCCAGTCCATGTACGGATCGGATCGGGGCGTTGCGGAAGAACTCTGGCGCATGGCTCAGCTCATCGAAAAACCCGTTGAGCAGATCAAAAGCAGCTTCCAACAGATCGACGGGCATACGGAAGACATCAAATCGGCGATCCGCAACTTTGAAGCGGAGGTGGAGTTCATTCGCGAGATGCGGGACACGCTCCACATCGAATCGATGCTGTGGTCGGAGATGTTGGACGCCTGGAAGGGCGTCTCGCCTGAGTGCTCCAGCGAAGTTGAGGCGCTTTTAAAGCGGACCTACCAGTTCTTGGCGCAGAACTTCGCTGTCGCCCGAAAATGGGGCCGTTAGGCGCCGTCAGGCCCTCGCCAACTCCGCATTTGCGCCTACCTTCCTCATATCGCTGAGGGCGGAGGCGCGCATGATGCCGAACGACAACTTGCAGCTGAACATACTTGGCGGTCCGCTAGACGTTTGCGGGTGTCAGCCGCTGACGGGCTTCGCTCGCGACGGCCATTGCGCTGATTTCCCCGGGGACGTCGGCGGGCATTTGGTCTGCGCCGAGGTCACCGCTGAATTCCTTCGCTTCACAGCGCGCAGGGGCAACGATCTCTCCACGCCGCGTCCTGAGTTCGCGTTTCCAGGCCTGCGCCCTGGCGATCATTGGTGCCTTTGCGCAAGCCGTTGGCTGGAGGCGTATGAGGCTGGGGCCGCGCCGTCCGTTCGGCTGGAGGCCACCCATGGCCGCGCCCTCGAAATCATTCCGAAAAGCGTTTTGATCGATCATGCGGCCTTGGCCGTAAAGGAGAGCGTCTAATGAACCTCATGAAGACGATCGCTGGGGCCGCCCTGGCGACGGTGCTCGCGGGCGCGGCGTCCGCCGGCGGACCAAAAGGGCCGCAGAACGGCTCCGCCCACGCCTTTTCCTTCGAGGACATCGACGGCGCAGAGTTGCCGCTGTCCGCCTATGAGGGCAAGGCCGTGCTGGTGGTGAACACCGCCTCCCGCTGCGGTTTCACTCCGCAGTATGATGGCCTGCAAAGCCTTTGGGAGAGCTACCGCGACCAGGGCCTGGTGGTGCTTGGCGTGCCGTCGAATGATTTCGGCGCCCAGGAGCCCGGATCGAACGCCGAGATCAAAGAGTTCTGCGAAGTAAATTTTGATGTCGATTTTCCGCTCGCCGCCAAAGCTGACGTGATCGGCGGCGACGCCCATCCGTTCTATCAGTGGGCGGCGGCGCAGCTCGGCGACGACGCGCGCCCGCGCTGGAATTTCCATAAATACCTGGTCGCGCCCGACGGCACGCTGGCTGCTTGGTTCGGCTCCAATGTCGAGCCCACGTCCAAGCCGGTGACGCGGGCGGTGGAAACGGCGCTCTCAAGCCGCGCCGGCGAAAAGGGCTAGAGCCGTTTCGCCTAAGATGAGTGAGTTCCGAGGCCGCCACCGGCTCTAAGTCTTCGTTTGCGCGAATTGCGGACGCGAAACCGGTGAGCCGCTTCTGCTGCAATTCGCTCTAGCCCTCCACCCGGTTCCGGTCGCGGAAGGTGAGGATTTGCACTTTGTCCTCGCCCACATGCTCGGCGATCGTTTGCGGCAGGTTCACCATGTGGAAGCGGCTCCATTGATTGTCGTCGAGTATGTTGACGACAATGCCGAAGGCGCTGCGCAACACGACGCCGTAGACGATCAGCATGTAGAGCAGCGTGGCGGGAATGATGATTTGCGCCGCGCCGGCGCCGGGGCCGCCCGGCAACAGGGCGCAGGCCGCGATGGCGGCGCCGGCGAACAGCACGCACAGAAACTGTCCGCCATAGGCATAGAGGGTTGAGTTCCGCCGCACCTGAAACATCGTGTTGCGGATCGAGGTGTCGCAGAGCAGGAGCCGCAGCGCGAGCCACTGGTAAGCGATGGTCCAAACCGCCGCTTCGACCTTCAACTCCTCCTTCTCGAACATCCGCTTGTCGCGCTCCACATTCATGCTGCGCCGGCGCGCCACTTCAAAGTTCTGGTTAATGCGGGCGAACTTGTTGCCGATGTAGATATTCAGGCCGTAGAGCGATCGCTGCTGCGTCACCTCGTAGAAAAACCGATAAATAAGAGCGACCAGCAAGATGGCGACGACCGTCGCCAGCGCCCCCATCACGTACTGGGCCGTCAGCCAACCGGACGCGGCGG
>JBCDJH010000224.1:0-4395 GCA_038747965.1 Pseudomonadota bacterium | reverse complement strand
TGGCGTCGCACATCCCGCGAAAATCGCCTTCGGCCTCGGCGTCGGTGACCAGCGTCGTTGAGAACTCCATCCGCTGCTCAATCTTGATCGACGCCAGATTGAGCTTCTTCGACCGGGCGTACGCGCTGAGATGGGTGAGCAGGCAAAACGCGATGCCGGCCGCCATGTAACCGAGCGGCGGGGGCGCCGTGTCCGTACCGCCGAGGGCGCCGCCCTCATCACAAATAAGTTGGAAGGACCCCCAGCTCGGCAGATTGGGCTCCACCACCGCCCGCTTGAGCATCCCTTCCATGGTCTCGGCCGCCACGTTGACTTCGAACTTCATCTGTTCGTTGGGGCGCGGCTTAACGAACTCCGCAGGCTGAAACTTCGTGAGATCCGGGCTTGCAGAGATCTTCGTAACGATCGCGCCGTTGCTCGTTGTGGCGTTCATTTTAGGGGCTCCTCCTTCGTTGCCGCGCGCCGATCTGCGCGCTGGTCTGTATGTCGTCGACGACCGCCCCGGAGGGGACGGCCGTCAAAAGTCGCCTAAAGGCTCACGCCAATGCGGCCCATGAACTGGCGCGGCGGATTGTAGGTGACGTTCTCACCGCCGCCGCCGCCTGGGATGTCGTTGAACCCAATGCCGCGGAAGAGGTTACCCGTCTGCGCCGTATCAAAGACGTTGGTGACGGCGAACTCCACCGTGTAGCGATCACTGACGTCGTTCCAGATCAAACGGGCGTCCACATTCGAGAAGCTGTCCGCGAGATCCGAGCCTCCAGGATCGCCAAATCCGGCGTTTCGATTAAGCGCCGTGTAGAAAATTTCATCCGTGTAAGAGTAATCGCCGCGAACGCGCAGAGTTCCGTAGTCGCCTAAGTAGAACTCTTGCGTGCCGCCGATGTTAAACGTCCACTCCGGCGTGCGTTGCACCTGATTGCCGCCGATATCGACGCCGTCCACGACCTGATCGTCAAACTCTGAGTCGATATAGCCGCCGGAGATGTTGATGATCGAACTCTCCGTCGGCGTCGCCAGAACTTCGAGTTCGATGCCCTGGACCGTCGCGCCCGAAGCGTTAAACGCCGCAGGCCCTGTCGCTCCGAACACCTGGAACTGAAGATCAGAATACTCGTTCCGGTAAGCTGAGAGGTTTATCTGCGCGCGATTCCCGAACAGATTGGTCTTTAAGCCTACCTCGTAGGCGTCAACCGTTTCAGGCTCATAAATCGCATTCTCGGTCAGCGGATTCACCGCTTGGTTGATACCGCCCGAACGATAGCCCGTAGAGAACCCGCCATAGGCCAGCACTTGGTCCGTGACTTGATAATCAAGCACCAGGCGGTAGGTGATTTCATCCCACGAATCCTGAACCGGCGCTGCGTAGGGTGCGCCAGCAAAGATAAAGCCGCGGTTTTCACCGTCCTTCTCGTCATTGGAATACCGCACGCCGCCGGTGAAGGACAACGCGTCGGTAATGTCGTACGTGCCCTGACCGAAGAAGGCGAAGGACGTCGTCGTCACATCGCCGTCGATGTCCCAACCGGCGGGCACGCCAAACACATCGGCAAACACGTCAAACCGGCTTTGGAAGAACTGGGACCGCCGGCTGGCCTCTTCGTAGAAAAAGTAACCGCCCAAAATCCAGTTGAAAGGGCCACCGCCGTTGGAGAGGATCTGAAGTTCCTGCGAGAACTGCTCGGAACTCTCCGTCAGCAGAAGGTCAGCCAACTCTAAGACGCTGTGGTCCTGATCTTGAAGCGATTCAAAACTCGATTCCGCGTAGGCTGAAATCGACTTCACGGAGAACGCGTCAAACTCGTAATCGATCGTCGCGGAGATCAAAAGGAACTCGAGATCGGACGACAAGTCTGTGCTGTTGGATTCGATGAACGGCCGCAAATCATTAACTGGAACGTTTCCATTCGCATCAATGAAGACGTTCCCGCCCGGGATACCACTTGCGGGGCCGCCCGAAAACGCAAAGCCCGGAGGGCCGCCAAGCGTCTGCGGGGGCGAAACCGTCGTGCCCATAAAGGGCTCGCGCAACTCCGGCTTGGTGCCAACGCCGCCCGATTCAATGTAGGTCGCCGAGACCAAGACGTCTAAGCGATCATTGGGGTTAAAGGCCAGATGCCCCCGCAGCCCCCAATTTTCCGCATCGTTCGGGTTTGGTCCGGTCGGATTTTCGGTGAAGCCGTCGCGGTCTTCGATGAACCCGACCAGGCGAGAGCTCACGCCATCCGCTATCGGAATGTTAACCGCGGCGCGGCCGCGATACATGTTGTAGTTGCCTACAGTGAAGTCCGCCTCGACTTCAAATTCTTCCGTCGGCTTCTTCGTGATGTAATTGATAGACCCGCCGGTCGCGTTCCGACCATAGAGGGTGCCTTGGGGCCCCCGGAGGATCTCAACACGCTCGCTGTCAAAAGCCGTAAACAGGAACGCGACAGGACGCCCGAGATAGACGCCGTCATAATGCAGAGCAACGCCGGGGTCGCCGCCCGCCGTCGTATTCTCATTGCCGATGCCCCGTAGATTGACGAATGTCACCGGACCAAAGTTGCCGAACTGCAGACCTGGCGCGAGCCCTTCGAGGTCGTCAAAACCATCGAAGCCCGTCTCCTCAAGGGTTTCCGCGCTGTAAGCTGAGATCGCGACCGGAACGCTCTGCGCGTTCTCGCTTCTTTTCCGCGCTGTAACAACCACCTCGTCGAGCTGAGCGAGCGCCCCTCCGGCGCCAAGCACGGCGCACAAACCAATGCAAGTTCCACCCAGCAAGTATTTTTTCAAGCCGAACACGTCGCGCATAGTTCTCCTCCCGTTGCGCTAGTAACTGTTAGCGCCCTCATTTGTCGATTCGTGTATACGATCGATCTTTATTCAATTTAGAACGGTACTTATTTACATACTCTCGTCCAATATTGTTTCGTGTCGAAATCGATACGGCGTTGGTATCGAACCGCAATCCTTAGGATTCATCTGTGTGACATCAGACTTCGCGTTGTGATGTCGTCGCCTATCGAGATCTGCAACAGATCCTCACCAATCTTCAGAGGACCATCATAAATCGTTCGCGTTTCGTCGATTAGCGACGAAACGAAAGACGCGTCATTTAGCGTATGATTGCAAAGCGTAAGCTTTGGCTGTATTTCGTTGAAGATCTTCGCGGCTTGGCTTGCAGTCGTATGGTAGTCGATCACATCTCGCTCCTGCCATGCGCTGTAGTTCGACTTCAGACAATCAACAAAGACTGGCGACATCGATTCGCAGATCAGCACGTCACCTCCGTAATCAACTTCGAACGCTGTCACCTTGACGCCGTCTTCATCCAGGATAACGCCGCCCTTCTGCGAAGCGACGAAGCGGCCTCTGTCGCGCTGACCACCGGTATCCCTGACCCCGGACGGTTACGATAAGATCGCCCTGCAAACGCTCCGCCTCGACCGGAGCGCTCGCGCCGCAGTCAGATGACTGAGACGTACCCGCCTTTTCGCTACATGCGAGGAGTCCCGCGCCCGACAAGGGGGCGAACGCTGATGGCTTGAGCCGCGTAAGACTCATCGGACTGTATCGGTGTGTTTCGGGACGGCGGGCCCGGTCGAGACCCGCCGCGCCACTTGACTTCGACCTTAGCCGCCCATTCCGCAGCTTTTATAGACAGCTTGTGCGGCGTCGCCGAGATCCTCAGGCCCTGAGGCCGAGGCCAGTTCTTCCAACGTCGCCTCGTCGGCGCTCTCGGCCATGCAGGCGCAGATTTCTTCTGGATTAGCGCGGTCCGGATGACGCTCCGCCATCCGCTCCGCACAGGTTGCTTCAAAGTCGCTGGCGAGAGCTGCGGCGGAAAGCGACAACGACGCCGTGACTGCAAAGATAGTTTTTGTAAAGATGCTCATTTGTTTCTCCCTATTTCTAAACAGAGCCATCCAAAGTGCATGGTAGGTGGAGGTGTAAAGCGGGGCCGTGATGTACGGGGCGCGGCGTCTTGGCCGCCCCGTCCGCTCGTCCCGGCGCCGGCTACGACAGCGCTAAGATCTGGCGAAGCGCGGCTATCAAATCGTCAGTGGCCGTCGTCGACGCGGCATCTGCGCGGAACCCTACGATGAGGTCCGGCCGGACAAGCAATGCGCCCGACTCTTGGGTCTCGCGCAACCGAATCCAGTCGCCGTAGGGATCGTCATACTCTTGCCCCGGACCAATCACGTGCACTGCTATTGGGACGCCCGCAGCTTTTTCGGCGGCCGCGGCGGCCTCTCGCCAGGTGTCTTCGCCGACAATGCCTGTGAGCAAGGAGAAGCCGCCCTTGCCACAAAGGTCCAATGTGGAGACGGATCGACCGTTTTGCGCGAGCCGGGCGTGGGGAACCGGCGCGCCCGGACGACTGCTGTGCTCGTGATAGAGTTCAGCATCTCG
>JBCDJH010000223.1:0-4403 GCA_038747965.1 Pseudomonadota bacterium | reverse complement strand
TGAAGACATCCAGGTGAGCTTCAACCAACCAGGCGAAGCAAACACCATTACGGGCAATGCCGCTGAGGGCGAGATCCGCGGTTTCGAAGTTGAGATGGCTTGGATACCGATCCCAGCGCTTTCCATCACCGGCACGGTCGGCTTCACCGACGCCGAATACACGGATGTGGGAGATGGCGTGCCAGGCCTTACAACGGATGATGAGTTTATCCGGACGCCGAAATGGAATTCGTCTTTGGGCGTGTCGTACCTCGTCTCTCTAGGGCAACTCGGCTCGCTCACGCCCCGGGTCGACTGGCTCTATGTGGGCGATCAAGAGTTCGAACCGGTTAACGTGGATTTTGTGGCGCAAGATGCGTACAACGTTGTGAATACGAATATTCGCTATGACGCAGCTGCGGTGGAAGGCGTGTCGCTCACCTTCGGCGTCACCAACGTCACCAACGAGGAGTACTTCCTGTCGGCCGACTCAAACCCGACGATCCAACTTGGGGAAGCGGCGTTTGCGCGGCCACGTCAGTGGTTCCTAACGTTGCGGTACGACTACTAAGCGCGTCGATGGGCGCCTCTGCGAAACGCGGGGGCGTCGAGGGACGATTGGGGTCGCTTGCGAGCGCTCCATGCGAACGGCCCGGCAACGACCGGGCCGTTTCTTTAGGGAGTTGAAACAGACCATGGTCGCCATTGATCGCGTTGAAGCCGTTATTATTGATGTGCCGACTATTCGGCCCCATGTGCTAGCAATGGCGACCATGCGGGTGCAGACGGCTTTGCTCGTTATCGTCACCCGCAGCGACGGCGTCCAGGGCGTCGGTGAGGCCAACACCATCTCCGGGCTTACCTATGGGGATGAGAGCACCCAAAGCATGAAGGTGAACATCGACGCCTACCTTGGGCCGCTGCTCATTGGCGCCGATGCAGACAATATCAACGGGGCGATGGCGCGGCTCGATGGCGCGGCGGTGGGCAACCGTTTCGCCAAATGCGCCCTGGAGACGGCGCTCTATGACGCCTCAGCCCGGGCCATGGGCGCGCCGATCTCATCTTTGTTTGGCGGGCGTCGGCGCGAGGCGCTGTCCATGGCGTGGGTGCTGGCGAGCGGCGACACCGCGAAGGATATCGACGAGGGCCAGCAAATGCTGGACACGAAGCGCCACCGGATCTTCAAACTGAAAATCGGTCTGAAAAGCGTCGCGGAAGATTGCGCCCACGTCGCCGCCATCGCCGAGGCGCTTGGGCGGGGCGCGGAAATCCGTGTCGACGTCAATCAGCACTGGACGCGGCGCCAAGCGCAAGACGGCTGCGCCCGTTTGCAGGATGTAGGCGTCACTCTTGTAGAGCAGCCGTTGAAGGGCTCCGATCACGTGGGCGCGCGCGCCCTGATGGAGCGGTTTGATCTCGCCATCATGGCCGATGAGGCGTTGTCTGGGCCTCTTAGCGCCTATGACCTCGCCCGAACGGCGTCCGCTGACGTGTTCGCCCTGAAGATCGCTCAATCGGGCGGTCTGCGCGCCGCCAAAGAGGTGGCCGCCATCGCCGAGGTCGCGGACATCGCGCTTTACGGCGGCACCATGTTAGAAGGCCCCGTCGGCTCGCTTGCTTCGGCGCAACTCTTCGCAACGTTGCCGGCGCTTGAGTGGGACACCGAATTGTTCGCGCCGCTTCTGTTGACCGAAAATGTTGCGCAAGAAGCCCTCGTCTATGAAGACTACGAGCTGAAACTGCCAACTGGGCCAGGCCTCGGCGTCGCCATGGATTGGGACAAGATTGACGCTTTGGCCCAAGACGGGCAGCCCAAAATCACCCGCGTGGGCGCGTAGCCCGCGAAAGACCGTGGAGGAGACGACGCGATGAAATTTATGGTGGAGATGACGGTGAAACTCCCCCACGATCTCGATCAGGAGGTCGTGGCCGATATGCTGGCGCGCGAGAAGGCGCGCGCGCAGGAGCTGCAGCGCCAAGGCGTTTGGGTTCATCTGTGGCGGGTGACGGGCCGCTACGCCAATGTCAGCATCTTCGAGCTCGAAAGCGCGGAAGCGCTCCATGACATTATGCTCAGTCTTCCCCTGTTTCCCTATATGGAAACAAAGGTGACGAGCCTCTGTCAGCACCCATCCGCAATTGTGCAAGAAAACTGATAGATGAAGGGAGAACGTCTAATGACCAACATCACCAAAGGCGCAGAGGTCCAAGAACTACTCGACAAGGCCGCGGGCCTCACCGTCGAGGGCGGCGACGCGCGCCTCAAAGGCATTGTCCGCGACCTCACCGAAGCCGTTATGCTCGTGATTGAGAAGTATGATGTGAATGAAGGCGAGTTTTGGACCGCGCTCAATTTTCTGCAGGAAGGCGCGCCGGAATACGGCTTGATCGCGCCGGGCCTCGGACTTGAGCATTTCCTGGATCTTAAGATGGATGCGGAAGATGCGGAGCAGGGCGTCCATGGCGGAACGCCGCGCACGATTGAAGGCCCCTTGTTCGTTGAGGGCGCCCCGATGAACGAGGGTGAGGCGACGATGAATGCGGCCGGCGACCCGGGCGACCCGCTGACGGTGCATGGGATTGTCAAAGGACCAGACGGCGCTCCGGTGGCGGGCGCGATCGTCGACGCCTGGCACGCCAACGCCAAGGGGCTCTATTCGCATTTCGATCCGAGCCAGCCGGCTTTCAACAACCGTGTCAAGATTAAAACGGGTCCGGACGGCCGGTATGTGGTGCGCACGTTCAAGCCGGTGGGTTACGCCGTGCCGCCAGGCGGCGCGTCCGAACGTCTCCTCGGCGCGATCGGCCGTCACGGCATGCGGCCGGCCCATGTGCATCTGATGGTTCGCGCTGAAGGCTTCCGACCACTGACGACTCAGATCAACTTGTCGTACGATCCGATCGTTTATGACGATTTCGCGTTTGGAACGCGGGATGGTCTGGTGCCGGACATCACGGACGGCGCGAACGGCGCTGAGATCGCCTTTGATTTGGAGCTGGTCGCCGGTGCGCCGAAACTCTCGACCCGGCCCCGCGCCGCGGCTTAAGGCGGCGCGCATAGGGAGCGGTCCATGGAGCGGTTTCAAACCGGAGACGGGTGCGCCATCACCTATGAGAGGAGCGGGGCGGCGGATAAACCGACGCTGGTCCTCGCCCCGTCGCTCGGCACGTCCATGGCGCTCTTTGACGCGCAAATGGCCGCCTTGGGCGAAGCGTTCTCTGTTGTTCGCTTCGACTTACGCGGCCATGGCGCGTCGGAGGGGCCGGCCGGCGGCTACTCCATGGATAGGCTCGGCCGCGATGCGGTGGAGTTGCTCGATCATTTGGGCGAGGAGCGCGCCCATTTTCTCGGCGTGTCGATTGGCGGGATGATTGGGCAGTGGCTCGGCTACCGCGCGCCAGAGCGTATTGAGTCGCTGGTTCTCGCCAACACGTCCGCCTATATGGGCCCGCCGAGCGGTTGGGACGATCGCATCGGCGTCGTCCAAGCGCAAGGAACAGAAGCGATGGCTGCGCCCGCCGTCGATCGTTGGTTTACGAAGCGTTTTCAGCAGTCGGACGCCGCCGAAGTCAGCCGGATCAGCGATATGATCAAAGCGACGTCCGCGAATGGATATTCCGGGTGTTGCGCCGCCATCCGCGACATGGATTTGCGCCCAACGGCCCCGCTGGTTGCGCCGCGCTGTCTCGTAATCGCCGGCCGGGAGGATCCCGCCACCCCTCCGGAGCATGCGGACTTTCTCTGCGAACAGATCAAGGGCGCAACCCGCGTTGATTTTGACGCGGCCCACCTCAGCAATGTGGAGCAGCCCAGCGCGTTTTCGGCTGCGGTGCTGTCGTTCCTTCAGTAGCGATGCGGGCGGCGCCGGAAGGCCCGGGCTGGACGGCGCCCGCCCTTATTTGGTGCGCGCTCATCGGGGCGTGCTTTGTCGTTCACCACTTCGTGCCGCGAGCCGCGGCCGTTGGCGCCATTCATAAAGCGCAAGCGGCGCTGCTTAGCTCAGCGTCTGGACGTTACGGCGGCGATGCGCGCGACTACGTGACCGACGCCGGAGTGCGGATCGAAAGTGCGGACCCGCAGAAATCGGTTGGCTTGCATATGCCGTTCGCCCTTGCGGCCCCGCCTGATACGCCGCCGCCGGGTCCCTGGCTCTTGCTCACCGGCGAGGCCCGCGCCCAAATCGTCCAGGCGGGGGCGCCCAAATGGGAGGCGGCGCGCATATTTATAGCGCGCTACGGGCCGCCCATTGAGAAGCGATATGGAGAAGTCTCCTACGCGGCCGCATTCAAACGGTCGTCGGGATGGAGGCGCGTGCGCGCCCACGCGCCGCTTCTGCAGGAGGGGCAAGAAGGCTTCATCGGTATCGAACTTCAGAAAACCTCGGGCCGTCTGGAGGCGCGGGATCTGCGCCTGTCCTTCG
>JBCDJH010000222.1:0-4410 GCA_038747965.1 Pseudomonadota bacterium | reverse complement strand
GGCAAAATCAGCGACATCTTCGCCGGCAGCGGCGTGACAGAAGTCGTTAAGGCCGATGGCAACGACGCGCTGTTCGACGCCACGCTCAAGGTGATGGACGAAGCGCCGGACGACGCCATCATCTTCACCAATTTCGTCGATTTCGACACGCTCTTTGGCCATCGCCGCAATGTGGCGGGCTATGCGGCCGCGCTTGAGGCGTTCGATGCGCGTTTGCCGGAGCTGGAGGCTCAGCTGAAGCCTGGCGACGTGGCGCTTCTTTCGGCCGACCATGGGTGCGATCCCACCTGGCCGGGCTCCGATCACACCCGCGAATTCATTCCAATTTTATCTTTCGGGCCCAGCGTTAAGCCAGGCTTCATAGGCAAGCGGCGAAGTTTCGCCGATATCGGCCAGACCCTCGCCGGCCATTTGGGCGTGGGACCGCTGGCGGAGGGCGAGTCATTTCTCGCCGACCTCATCGAGGGGGACGGGGTATGACCACATCGAACGTGACGGACCTCACAGAGCGCGCGAGCCTAGGTGAGAGCCAGCCTGCGCATGCGCCGGCCCCTGAAGGGCCCCATGCGCGCGTCGCCGTCACGCCGCTCGACCTCGATATCGTGGAAGCCGCGCATGTGAACCTCTCCGCCGCCGAGCGCCGGATCGACACGCTGGCCGGCCGCCGCACCGTCAAGAAGGACTGGCAGGCGGCGTGGCTGCTGAAGGCCATTGCATGCATGGATTTGACGACCCTCGCGGGCGACGACACGGAAGGCCGCGTGCGGCGCCTTTGCGCGAAGGCCGCCAATCCCGTCCGCCCAGACCTGATGGCGGCGATCGGCGCAGGCGATCTCAAACTCACCACCGGCGCGGTCTGCGTCTACCATGCCTTCGTCGCACCGGCCGTGGACGCCTTGCGCGGAACCGGCGTTCCGGTTGCAGCGGTATCCACCGGCTTTCCAGCCGGGCACAGCCCATTTGAGCTGCGGCTGCGGGAGATCGAAGCCTCCGTCGCCGACGGCGCTGAGGAGATCGATATCGTCATCAGTCGCCGGCACGTACTGACCGCCAACTGGCCGGCGCTTTACGAAGAGGTGAAAGCCTTCCGGGAGGCGTGCGGCGACGCGCATCTCAAAGCGATCCTTGCGACCGGCGAACTCGGCTCCATCTCAAAAGTCGCTAAAGCCTCCCTCGTCGCCATGATGGCGGGGGCGGACTTCATAAAGACCTCCACGGGCATGGAGGGGGTCAACGCCACCCTGCCCGTCAGCCTCGTCATGATGCGGATGATCCGCGCCTTCCATGAGCGCACCGGCCAGAAGGTGGGCTTCAAACCCGCCGGCGGCATTGGCGACGCCAAAACGGCGCTACGCTATCTGGCGCTTGTCAAAGAAGAACTCGGCCGCGACTGGCTTGACCCGAGCCTGTTCCGCTTCGGCGCCTCGCGCCTCCTTGGCGATATCGAGCGCCAGTTGGAGCATTTCGCGACGGGGCGCTACTCCGCCGCCAACCGCCATCCGATGGGATAAGCCCGCCATGTCAAACGTCGCAGAGATCTTTGAGACCATGGAGTATGGTCCGGCTCCGGAGCAGTCGGACTATGTGCAGGACTGGCTGGAGCAGAACGGCCGTCGCTTCTCCTTGTTCATCGGCGGCGCATGGACGCCGTCCATCGATGGCGGACCGGAGATTGAAAGTTTCAATCCGGCGACCGGCGACCGGCTGGCGAGCTTCCCCTCCGCCGGCGAACAGGATGTAAGCGCCGCTGTCGACGCGGCCGCGCGGGCTTTTCCCGCTTGGTCCAGCCAATCCGGCCATGCGCGGGCCCGCGTGCTCTATGCGCTCGCCCGGCTCATCCAAAAGAACAGCCGATTCCTCGCCGTCCTTGAGACGTTGGACAATGGCAAGCCCATTCGCGAAACCCGGGACATTGATGTGCCCCTCGTCGCCCGGCACTTCTATCATCACGCCGGTTGGGCGCAGCTTCTAGAGACAGAATTTCCGGCGCACACGCCGCTCGGCGTGGTCGGCCAGGTGATCCCCTGGAACTTCCCGTTGCTGATGCTCGCCTGGAAGATCGCGCCAGCGCTCGCCGCCGGAAACTGCGTTGTCTTGAAACCAGCGGAATTCACGAGCCTGACGGCGCTCTACTTTGCCGAGCTGTGCAACGAGGCGGGCGTTCCGCCCGGCGTCGTCAACATCATCACCGGCGCCGGCGAAACGGGCGCACGCCTTGTCGGGCACCCCGGCGTCGCCAAGGTAGCGTTCACTGGCTCGACCGACGTCGGACGCATCCTTCGGCGGCAAACGGCGGGTACGGACAAAAAACTCTCCCTGGAGCTTGGCGGCAAGTCGCCCTTCATCATCTTCGAGGACGCCGATCTCGACAGCGCTGTCGAGGGGCTGATCGACGCCATCTGGTTCAATCAGGGCGAAGTGTGCTGCGCCGGCTCCCGCCTTTTGGTGGAAGAAAGCGTGGCGGAGCGGGTGATCGCCAAGATCAAAACCCGCCTCCAATCCTTCCGCGTGGGCGACCCGCTCGACAAGGCGATCGATATGGGCGCCGTCGTCGATGCGAGCCAGCGCGACCGGATTGACGCCCTTGTCCGCCAGGGCGAAGCGGAAGGCGCAGATGTGTGGCGCCCGGCGATCCCGGTGCCCGACATTGGCTGCTACTACCCGCCGACCCTGATCACGAACGCGAGCCCCAGTAATGTGGCGGTGCGGGAGGAAATTTTCGGCCCCGTTCTGACGGCGATGAGTTTCCGTACGCTGAAGGAGGCTATCGAGCTCGCCAACAACACCCGCTACGGCCTCGCGGCCAGCATCTGGTCGGACAATGTCAACCGCGCCCTGGAAGCGGCCGCCGCCGTCAAGGCCGGCGTCGTCTGGATCAACTGCACCAACCAGTTCGACGCCGCCTGCGGCTTCGGCGGCTACCGCGAATCCGGCTTTGGCCGGGAAGGCGGCCGCGAGGGCATGTATGAGTATTTGAAACTGAAAGATGAGTGGAACGGCGCGGCCCCGCTGGTGGCGGGGCAAGCGAATGGCGCGGTTCCGGCGTCCGCCGTCCATGGGCTCGCCCATATCGATCAGACGCCTAAGAACTATATCGGCGGCAAACAAAAGCGGCCCGACGGCGCGCGCACCTATCCAATCCATGCAGCGGACGGCGCGCTGCTCGGGCGGGCCTCGCTCGGCAATCGCAAAGACATTCGCGACGCCGTGGAAGCCGCCTTCAAGGCGGAGAGTTGGTCGCGCACGACCGGGCATGCGCGGGCGCAAATCTTCTACTTCATCGCTGAAAATCTCAGTATGCGCAGCGCTGAGTTCGCCAAACGCCTGCGCGCGCTGACGGGCGCCGATAAAGACGGCGCGAAGCAAGAAGTGGAGGCCGCCGTCTCCCGCCTGTTCACCTACGCCGCGTGGGCTGACAAGTATGACGGCCTCGTGCACTCGCCTCCAGGCCGGAACGTCGCCCTCGCGATGAACGAGCCCATTGGGGTCGTCGCCGCGATTTGCCCGGACCAGGCGCCGCTGCTCTCCTTTGTGTCGCTGTTCGCGCCCATCGTAGCCATGGGCAACCGCTGCGTGATCGTTCCGTCCGAACCCTTGGCGCTGCTCGCCACCGACTTCTATCAAGTGCTGGAGACGTCCGACCTGCCTGGCGGCGCCCTCAACATCGTCACGGGCGTGCGCGACGAACTCGCCAACGTCCTAGCCAATCACGATCAGGTGGACGCGATTTGGCACCACGGCTCCGCCGAGAGCGCGCGCATGGTGGAGGACGCCTCGGCCTGGAACCTCAAGCGCACCTGGACCAACGGCGGCAAAGGACGGGACTGGTTCTCTCCCCATGTGGGCGAGGGCCGGGAATTCCTGCGTCAGGCCTGCGAGGTCAAAAACATCTGGCTGCCTTACGGCGACTGAGCGTAGTCTGGCGCATCGTCGATTGATTTAAGGACCGCGCCGCCGTGACCCATCCGAGCCCAACGCCAGCCGACGCTGAGCTGCCAGGCGTCCCCGCCACGGATCTTCAACCCTGCGAGACGGCGGACGCCGCCTTCACCCGGGCGAACGACCTCTATGAGGAAGGGCTGGCCCGCACCGCTGAGGCGTTCAACGCCTATGCGGATGGAACCTTGCCGGGGGACGCGGACGCCGCAACCTACCCCTACATCTGCGTTGAGATTGATGCGGCGAACTCAACCCAGACCTCCAGCCTCGCCTTCGGCAAAATTCCGCACACCTCTCTTCATGGTTCTTCGAATTCGGCCCCCGGCCTCATGAAGGACTATCTGCTGGAGCAGCTCGAATACTGCTTGAAGAAGTTGCAGGCGCGCGTGTTTGTTGGCCGCAGCCTAACGCCGATCCCGCTCACCTTCGCCATGGAGCGCGCCGCCGCGCAATTGACGCCCGAGCGCCGGC
>JBCDJH010000221.1:0-4487 GCA_038747965.1 Pseudomonadota bacterium | reverse complement strand
GTGGCGCGCCTCACTTCAAGCCAATCGCAATCCGCTGTGACGGCGGCGCAGACCGTGCGCACGGTGTCGCGCTTCGTGGAGACTGACCGCAGCGGAGACGGAATTACCCTGCGGGCGGCGCAGCATCTCGCCGAATATCGCCGCGATCTGCATCGCATGTTCCCGGCCGAGTTGGAAGTTGAGTTGCGGCGGGTCGACGGCGAGATCAAGTTGGTTCGCAAAATCGTAAAAATGGCGAACAGCGAAGACGCTGTCGCCGGCATTGCGTATCTGCCGTGACCGCCGCGCCCGCCCATAGCGACGTTTGCGTCATAACCGGCGCGGCTGGCGGATTGGGCCTCGCCATAGCGCGGCGGCTCCTTCGCGATGGCTACCGCGTCGCCCTCACGGACAGAGCTTTGGGCGCTGCGGAAGAGGCGGCGGCTTCCTTGTCGGGAGAAAGCGGCGCGGGAGCGGGCGAGCGTCTTGGGGCTTTCGCGCTGGACGTCAGTGAGAAAGCCGCCTTCGAGGCCGCCTTGGAAAGTGTGAAGGCGCGCTGGGGCGGGGTTGGCGCGCTCGTGAACAATGCTGCGCTGACACAGACGAGCCCCCTGTTCGATATCACGCCCGATGAGTTCGATCGCGTGATTGACGTGAACATGCGCGGGGTCTTTCTCGGTTGCCAAGTGTTTGGGGCCGCGTTCGCCGAGCAGGGCTATGGCCGGATTGTCAATCTGGCGTCGTTGGCTGGGCAGAATGGCGGGTCGGCCACCGGGGCGCACTACGCGGCCTCCAAGGGCGGCATCGTAACGCTGACGAAAGTCTTCGCGCGCGATCTCGCCGCGCGCGGCGTGACTGTCAACGCGATTTCACCGGGCCCGCTCGATGTGCCTTTGGTGCGCGAGCTGTTGCCGCCGGAGAAACTGGAAGCGGTTGTCGCCTCGATCCCTGTTGGCGCGCTGGGCGATCCGGACTTCATAGGTCAGGTTATCTCGCTCGCACTATCGCCGGCGGCGCGTTCGATGACTGGCGCGACGCTGGATGTAAACGGGGGGCTCTACCTTCGATAGAGCGGCGCCGGCCGCTTGGCGGCGACCGGCTGAATTAATGGATGCGGCCCGGTGCGCACAAGCCCTATAAGACGTCCTCAACGGCTGGGCGGCTTGCCCAGTGAAAAGGCTGGAGGGGCATCCATGGCAGGCGCGAAAGCAAAGGCGACATCAAAGAGCGCGAAGAGCGAAGCGCTTATCAAGACCGGCTACGACGAGTTCGACCATTACGATTGGCCGTATTACTGGGTGACGCGCGCCAACAACGCCTACCTGTTCGAACTTGAAAAGCGCCTGAAGTCCAGAGGGCTCGACATCCCGCGTTGGCGGGTGTTGATGTTGCTGGCGGGCAGCCGCGCGCGGTCCATCAGCTATCTCGCGGGCGAGGCCACCATCAAACTCTCAACCATGACCCGTATGGTTCAGCGCATGGAAGATGAGGGCCTTGTCCAGACCCAGCCGCGCGCCACCGACCAACGGGTGACCGAGGTCTTGTTAACGACGCGGGGGGAAAAGGCGCGCCACACGGCGTGGGAGCAAGCCGTCGGCCTTTACGAGGCCTCCTTCGCCGGCGTCGCCGCGGAACAGATCCAAGAAATGAACCGCACACTGTCTATTATCCTCGAAAATCTGCGTACTCTGGAAGACTGACGGGCGCGACGTCGCTTGTACGCCGCCTCCCAAAACCAAAATGAAAGGCGAAAGCGATGACGGATGCGGGCGGCGATCTCGCCGGGGAGGAACAACTTCGCAAAGACTTTTTGAGCGGCATGGCGTTCGCCGCAGCGACCGTCAATGTCGTGACGACAGATGGCCCAGCGGGGCGCGCCGGCGTGACCGTTTCAGCGATGTCGTCGGTCAGCGCCGATACGGAGAAGCCGATATTGCTGGTTTGCGTGAACGAACGCAGCGAAGCGGCGTCGAAGCTGCTCGAGAACGGGGTGTTCTGCGTGAACATCCTGCGGGATGATCAAACCTACATTTCCGATACATTTGCAGGCCGTTACAAAGATCGCCTCGACGATAAGTTCGAATGCGCCGCTTGGACGGCCCAGAAAACCGGCGCGCCGCGCGTCGTCGACCCGCTCGTTGCGTTTGATTGTAAGGTTGTTGATACAAAGAAGATTGGCTTACACCATGTCATTTTTGGCGAGGTTCAAGATATCTTCGTCGCATCGCGCGGCACGCCGCTGATCTACCATAACCGCGCTTACCGATCCTCTGCGTTGTTGGACCCGACGCCGCCGCCTGACTTCAGTCGTGAAGCCGAGGGCAACGCACATGACGCTCTTTCCGTTGGCTGTTTCCATACGTTCGGTCCCTTCCTTGCACCGCGGCTGATCCGTGAAATGGCGGTGCGCGCGCCCGCCACGGCGATCTCTCTGATCGAAGGCGAGAACCAACGTATTCTGACAGCGCTGGGCGCAGGCGAAATCGACCTAGGGCTGCTCTATTCCTTCGGGATAGACGAGCGTTTTGAAGCGATCGCGCTTACGGAGCTTGAGCCTTACGTGATGTTGCCGGAGGGCCATCCCCTCGAAGTTCATTCCGAGCTGACGCCGGATTTGCTTGCAGATTATCCGATGGTGGGAGCGAGCGAGGGCCTGAGCAGCGATTTTCTGGAACGTGTTGTCAGCGTAGACGGAGCAAAGCCCCATGTTGCGTTCCGCTCCTCATCTTTTGAGATGGTGCGCGGTATGGTGGGAAATGGCTTCGGCTACGCCGTCGCGATGACAAAGCCGGCCTCGGCCGTCACCTATGACGGGTTGCCGCTGGTCATTCGCCGGCTCAGCGCGCCGGTCGAGGCCGGGGGCGTGAGCCTCGCCTGGCGAAAAGACCACCCCTTGAGCAGCCCCGCTGAGATCTTTAAGGCTTGTTGTTTGGATCAGTTCGCTGTGAGCTGATCCCCGCGCTATGGCCTAGTGCGAGTTGCAGGACAAGCGGCTCACCGGTTTCCCGTCCGCAATTCGCGCAAACAAAGACTTAGAGGCATTTGCGGCCGCCAAACTGACTCATGTCAGCTGCAACTGGCTTTAAGCTTCCCCCGGCCCGGCCGGGAAGATGTACGGCCAGGGCGGCGCCTCGACGCCTGGCGCCAGATTGATTTCAATAAGGCTTGGCGCGCCGGCGCCCAGCGCTTCGTTGAGGCTCGCCTTAACGGCCCCCGGCGTGTCCGCTTTCCAGGACCGGGCGCCAAGGGCCTCTCCCAACTTTACGTAATCCATCGCGGCAAACGTCGATTTGTAGTCTCGGCCGTCGAAGATGCGCTGCTGATCCCGGCGTACATTCGCGTATCCGGCGTTGTTGACGATCACGGTAATGACGTTCAGGCCTTGCTCGGCGGCTGCGGCGATTTCCTGGAGGCCGAACATGAAGCCGCCGTCGCCGGTGACGAGAACGACGGGTCGGTCGGGATCGGCGGCCTGGACGCCCACGGCCGTGGGCACGCCATAGCCGAGCGCGCCCTGCATACCCGAACTCACATATTGGCGCGGACCGTAGACCGGATAGGTGAGCGCCGCCGTAAAGCCCATCTGGGAAATCTCTTCCACAAAGATGCTGTCCCTCGGCATCACCTCTCGGATGGCGTCTAGAAACTGCACCTGCGGCTGCACGTTGTCTCGAACGGCGGCCAAAGTCTCCGCCTTCGTCGTCGCTAACGTGTCCCGCCAAGCCCGTCGCGCGCTCTCGTCTTCGGGGAAACGCTCCAGCAGCGCCGAGACCCCCGCCGCTGCGTCCGCTAACACCGGCGCGTCGGTTGGTATGCGCCGCATCTCCACAGGACAAACCTCGATGCGAACCAGCTTCGGCTCAGGCGGGCGCGGAACGTCGCGCAGATAGTTCGTCCAACGCATGCCAGGCAGCTCCAACCGGGTGCCTATGGCGATCATCAGGTCGCACTTTTGCCAGAGCGCATGGGACGTAAAGCTGTTGACGGCCAGTTCGTGGTCTGATGAGAGAACGCCGCGTCCCATCCGGTTCGAGGCCACTGGCGCGCCGAGGCGCTCCGCCAGCTGCTGGATGACGCCAGCTGCGTCTTGCGCCCCGCCGCCGACAAAAATCAGCGGCGCCTCGGCTTTTTTGATGAGGTTCGCCGCGCGGTCGATATCGTCTGGATCCGGCGCAGGCGTCGCGGGCGGACCGCCCGCCTCTTCAGACGCCACCGGCGCCACCTGGTTCATGACATCCCAAGCCATCTCTAAAGACGCGACGCCCGGGCGTCCTGAAACGGCGATGTCGATGGCTTGGTTGACCGCCCGGGGCGCCTGGTTGGGATGATCGATGCGTTCCGCATGCTTGGCCAAGGTGCGCAAGGTCGCCAGTTGGTCCGGCATTTCGTGAAGGTGCCCGCGCCCGCGCCCCACATAGGTTGATGGAATCTGGCCGGTCGCCATCAGCATTGGCGTCGCCGTCATGTTAGCGGTGTTCAGCGCTGACGAGGCGTTCAACACGCCGGGG
>JBCDJH010000220.1:0-4498 GCA_038747965.1 Pseudomonadota bacterium | reverse complement strand
AGGCAGTTTAGCGGCCGCAAACGGCTCTAAGTCTTTGATTGTGCGAATTGCGGACGCGAAACCGGCGATCCACTTTCGCTGCAATTCGCTCTAGTCGCGAAAGTTCTTATACTCGAGCGGCAATTCAATCTTCATTGACTTAACAAATTGAATGACAGCCTGGAGATCGTCGCGTTTCTTTCCGGTCACGCGCAGCTCCTCCCCTTGGATGGCGACCTGCACCTTGAGCTTCTCGCCTTTAATCGCTTTCACGATTTTCTTTGCGAGCTCTTTGTCGAGCCCTTGCTGAATGGTCGCGGCCTGGCGGACGGATTGTCCCGCCGCCCGTTCCGGCTCTGCGTAGTCCAGCACATTGTGGTCGATGTTCCGCCGCGCCAGATGGCCTTGCAGCAACTCCCGCACTTGCTTGAGCTTCAGATCGTCGTCCGCATGGATCGTGATGGCCCCGTCATTATGTTCGATAGTGCTCGTAGAGCCCTTAAAGTCGTAACGCGTCTCCATCTCCCGCAATGCGTTCTGCACCGCATTGTCAACTTCAGCGAGATCGGTTTCGGATACAATGTCGAACGAGGGCATGCGGATGTCATCTCCTTTGGGCTTCGGCGGAGATAACCACAACGGGAGAGATCACATCAAGAGCGCGAACCGCACGCGATCGAAAGGTGGCTTGCCGCTTAGGCGGCGGCGACCACCTGGTTCCGGCCGCCGCCCTTAGCGCGGTAGAGCGCCTCATCCGCGAGCTTGATGAGCTCCTGCGGCCCGCTCATCGTCTCATGGGTGCATGCGACCCCAATGCTGACGGTGACGTCAAGGCTCCTCTCGCCCCCCATCACTTCGACCGGCTCGCCCGCCATATCCTCGCGCAGCCGCTCCGACACCATCATGGCGAAAGCTTGATCCGTATCGGGCATGATCACCACGAACTCCTCACCGCCGTAACGGCAGGCGAGATCGATGCTGCGGACGTTGTTCATCAGGCGGCGCGCAAACTCGCGCAGCACCTCATCGCCCACCACATGGCCGTGGGTGTCGTTCACTGTCTTGAAATGATCAATATCGAGAACAATGGCGGCGAGCGGTTTGCGAGACTGCAACGCCTGGTCGAACATCGCTTTGAGATGACTGCCGAGATAGCGACGATTGTAGAGGCCGGTGAGTTGGTCGGTCACCGCCATTTCCATGCGCATCTGGAAATTGGCGCGCAGGCGATCGTCGTAGCGTTTGCGCCGGACCTGGGTGGCGAGCCGAGCGAGGAGCTCGGTGCGATCCGGGGGGCGGACAAGATAGTCGCTGACGCCGATTTCGAGCGCCCGCACCAGCCGCTTCGTCTCATTGGCGCGGATCAGCGCCACAATTGGCGTGTTCCGCGTTTTCTCGAACGAGCGCAGCTGGGAACAGAGTCGCAACCCGTCATAATCCTTCAGGCTCAAGCTCACGATGATCGCGTCAAAATCGCCACCATTGGCCAGCAAGATCGCCTCGTTGAAATCGTCTTCGAAGGTGACGAAATGGCGGCCTGTAAGGATCTCGCGCAGTTTTTTGACGTGGTGCGGTTGGTCTTCGACGATAAGCAGCCGCCCTTGCGTGTCCACTTCGTCATCGTCGACCGAGGCGGCGATGCCGAATTCTTGCCCCGTCAGCTCGCGCAGACGCAGCTCGTCCGTCGTCACTTTCAGGCGCGCGAGGCTCTTCACGCGGGCGATCAGCGCCACATCCTCAGGCGGTTTGGTGAGGAAGTCGTCGGCCCCCGCTTCAAGGCCAATATTGCGGTCGGACTGCTGATCGAGCGCCGTCACCATGATGACGGGGATGTGGCTGGTCTCAGGGTCCGCCTTCAGCCGACGGCAAACCTCATACCCGTCCATACCCGGCATCATCACATCGAGTAGAATGACGTCGGGGCGTTGCTGGCGGGCGATAGCGAGCGCATCCGGGCCATTGAGCGCGCCGATGACGTCGAAATACTCGGCCGTCAGCTTCGCCTCCAACAGGCGAACATTCGGCTCCAAGTCATCGACAATCAGTATTCGCGCGGTCATGACGCCGGCTCTCCAAATCCCAATTGGGCGAAGAAGCGCTTTGATCAGCCCGGCGCGGCGCGCCGAACGAGCAAGCCCCCCGCCCGGACCTCGAGTCTTAAGCGGCCTCGTTTAAATAGTGCTTTACGGTCTCTAAGAATGAGGCGACGGAAATCGGTTTGGCGATATAGGCCTCGCACCCGCCCTCGCGGATCCGCTCCTCATCGCCTTTCATGGCGAACGCGGTGACGGCGACGATGGGGATGGCGCTCAGCTCTTCGTCTTCCTTGAGCCACTTGGTGACTTCAAGGCCGGAGACTTCCGGCAGCTGGATGTCCATTAAGATGAGATCGGGCGCATGCTCGCGGGCCAACCGCAGCGCTTCCATCCCATCTCGGGTCTGAAGGGTGTCGTACCCGTGGGCTTCAAGCAGATCGTGGAAGAGCTTCATGTTCAGCTCGTTGTCCTCGACGATGAGGACGGTCTTCGGCTTGTCAGCCACGCTCAGGGATTCCACGATAGCCATAGGATCTCGCCGTTCATTCACAGACAGGGCAAGGCCCAGGCCGCGATTCGAAACTCCCGAGCATTTGAGCTGAAGAACATTAATCAAATATTGACCGCGCCAGCGCCGCTGAGGGGCCGCCTTGGCTGAAACGGCGCCGCAAAAGACGCCAAAGGCGAGCGGAAACGTCGCGAAAGGCGACGCGCTCTGCCGCGATTGCGGGGCGGCCGCGGAGGCGAACGCGGCGCGCTGCGGCGTTTGCGGAGGCCCGCGGCTGCTCGCCCATCCGGAGCTGCACGCGCTCACCATCGCCCATGTGGATTGCGATGCGTTCTACGCCTCAATCGAAAAGCGCGACGATCCCAGCCTGCGCGACCGACCAGTGATTGTCGGCGGCGGCCGGCGCGGGGTCGTTTCGGCGGCGTGCTATATCGCTCGCTCCTACGGCGTGCGCTCCGCCATGCCGATGTTCAAATCGCTCCCACGCTGCCCGGACGCCGCCGTCATCCGGCCGAACATGGCGAAGTATGTGGCCGCAGCCCACGAGATTCGGGCGTTGATGGACGCGGTGACGCCCCTGGTGCAGCCGATTTCCATCGACGAGGCGTTCCTTGATCTCGCCGGCCTTGAGCGACTGCACGGGATGAGCCCGGCGGCGCGCCTTGTTCAGCTCGCTTTGGAGGTGGAACGCGAGGTCGGCGTCACTGTTTCGATCGGACTCAGCCACAATAAGTTCCTGGCGAAGGTCGCCTCCGACCTCAAAAAACCGAGGGGTTTCGCCGTTATCGGCGAGGCGGAAACCTTCGATTTCCTCAGCGATAAGCCAATCGGCTTGATTTGGGGCGTCGGCAAGAAAATGCAGGCGCGCCTCGCCGCCGACGGCCTCAAGACCATTGGCGATCTCCAGCGAGCGGAGCCCTCCGCCCTCGCCAAGCGCTATGGAACGCTAGGCGCCCGCCTCGCCGAGTTGGCGCGCGGCGAGGATTCGCGCCCCGTCCGAGTGCGCGAGGAAGCGAAAAGCATCTCTTCGGAGACCACCTTCAACGACGACCTCAGCGATCTCGCCCCCCTCGCCGCGCGCCTCTCCAAATTGTGCGAGCGCGTCTCGGCGCGCGCCAAAGCGAAAGATATGGCGGGACGCGTCGTAACGCTGAAGCTGAAGACGGCCGGCTTTAAGACCCTCACACGGCGCGCCACCCTCGCCGCGCCAACGGCGCTCGCCGGCCGGTTGTTCGAAACGTCGCGCGCGCTACTGGAAAAAGAAGTCGGCGGCGGACCGTTCCGCCTGATCGGCGTCGGCCTCAGCGACTTTAAGGGCGCGCCGGCGGAGGCCAATGCGCCAGACGATCTCTTCGCCGAAGACCAGGGTCCCGACCCGTTGGAGCGGCTCGAAAGCGCTCTCGACACGGTCCGCGCCCGGTTTGGAGACGAAGCGATCATCGCCGGCCGGTCCATCGACACCGCGCGGCAAGACTTGCCGGGACGGGGCCGAGAGCTCGGCAAAAACCGTCGCCGGCCTGGAACCAGATAAGCGCGCAGGCGTTGCTCAATTAATTCAAGTGATTGTTTTAAATGAGAAAAATACAATTGGAGCAAATGGCTTAGGACTTGCGAAAGGGAATGCGGGCCCGTTTGCAACCCTGCGAGGAACCGCCGAGATGAAACCAAGCGCACTTAACGCCTTCGACGTTAGCCAAGAGCACAATCCCGTCGTCGGCCGGCTCGCCCGGCAGCTGGAGGCTTGCCTGGGCGCGGGGCGCCGCGATCTCGACCGCTCTAGTCTCAAAGTGGTGGAGCGCATGCTGGAGTTCGCCGCCGAGGCGGAGCAACGCATCATCGAACAAAGTCAGCGGATCTCGTACCTAGAAGCGCTGTCGATCACCGACGAACTCACGGGGCTGCTCAATCGCAGGGGCTTTTACGATGTGCTTGAGCGCACCCTCGCAAACGCCCGCCGCCACAAGGAGCACGGGGT
>JBCDJH010000219.1:0-4501 GCA_038747965.1 Pseudomonadota bacterium | reverse complement strand
GGCCGATATCGCTTCCATCACCGGGCGGGCGTCGCCGCCGATGGAGGCGCGGCTCGACGCGGCCGAAACGGGGGATATCGATCCCACGCCCTTTATCGTGCGCAAGAACGGCGCGGCGCGTCTTGAGCTCGCCGTCGATGGCGCAAAATGCGCGGGGTGCATTCGGAAGATCGAAGGCGCCATGACGGCCCTGCCCGGAATGGACCATGCGCGTCTCAATCTCTCGACGGGCCGCCTCACGCTCGCCTGGCAAGACGGCGCCCTCGCCCCCGCCGAGATCGTGCAAGCGCTGAAGGGAACAGGCTACGCGGCGACGCCGTTCGATCCAAAGAAAGCGAATGCGGCGCATGATGAGGAAGGCCGCCGGCTTCTCACCGCCTTGGGGGTCGCGGGCTTCGCCGCCGCCAACGTCATGTTGTTGTCCGTGTCCGTCTGGGCCGGCGGCGGCGACATGGCGGAGGGGACGCGGGGGCTGATGCACTGGGCCTCAGCCATGATCGCCATTCCTTGCGCCCTCTATGCCGGCCGGCCCTTCTTCTCATCCGCTTGGCGGGCGCTGCGGGCGGGCCACGCCAACATGGATGTGCCGATTTCGCTAGCGGTCATCCTAGCGCTGACAGTAAGCACAGCCGAGTTCTTCGCCGGCGGAGAGCACGCCTATTTCGACGCGGCGGTGATGCTGTTGTTCTTCCTGCTGATCGGGCGCTACCTTGACCATCGCCTTCGGTGGCGCGCCCGGGCGGCGGCGCGCGGGGTGCTGGCGCTGCAATCAAACACCGCGACGCTCGTGTCGGACACCGGCGCCGTCATTGCCGTAGCTGCGGGGGATGTTCAGCCAGGGGATCGCCTTCTGCTGGCGCCCGGCGACCGCGCGCCGGTGGACGGGATCGTCGCCGAAGGCCGATCCCATGTGGACGCTGCGCTGGTGACCGGTGAGAGCGCGCCGCAGCTGCTCTCAGTCAACGATAGGATCCATGCGGGCGTGGTCAACCAATCCGCGCGGCTTATCATGCGGGCGACGGCGACGGCAGCGGACTCGCTGGTGGCGGAACTCGCGCGGCTCGTCGAAGCAGGCGAGCAGTCCCGCAGCCGGTACGTCAAAATGGCGGACAAGGCGGCTGCGCTTTATGTGCCTGTCGTGCATTCTCTGGCGCTGGCGACGTTCATCCTGTGGGCGCTTTTGCCAGACGCGGGGCTGAGAACGGCGATTATGAACGCTGTCGCCGTGCTGATCATCACTTGCCCCTGCGCCTTGGGGCTCGCCGCGCCGGCGGTGCAGATTGTAGCGACGGGCCGGCTGTTTAAGCGCGGCGTTCTCGTGAAGTCCGGCGACGCACTGGAGCGGCTGGCGGAGGCGGACGTGGTGGTCTTCGACAAGACAGGCACTCTCACCCTCGGCCGCCCGATCCTCACCAACGCGGGCGCCATTGCGCCCGAAACGCTTTGGGCGGCCGCGTCGCTGGCGCGGTTGAGCCGCCATCCCCTCTCTCGCGCCATCGCGGCTCTGACGCCCGAAGGCCCGGTGGCTGAAACGGCCGAGGAGTTTCCCGGGCTTGGCGTTGAAGGCGAGATCGACGGCCGGCGCGCCCGCCTTGGCGCCGCTGAGTGGGTGGGCGCGGCGCCAACAACCTCTCTCGCGCTTGAGACATGGTTCAAGATCGGCGACGACGCTCCCGTCCTTTTCCAATTTGAGGACGCGCCGCGCGAAGACGCCGCCGACGCTGTGCGCCTCCTGAAGGATCGCGGTTTGCGTCTCGAACTCCTCTCAGGGGACCGCGCGGATGTGGCGGAAGCCATGGCGCGACGCCTTGGTATCGACGAATGGCGCGCGAATGTGAGCCCAGCCGACAAAGCGGCCCGGCTGAGCGCCCTTCGAGACGCAGGCTGCAAGGTGGCGATGATCGGCGATGGGCTGAACGACGCCCCCTCGCTCGCCGGCGCCCATGTGGCGCTGTCGCCCGGCGCAGCCGCCGACGCGACGCAGGCGGCGGCGGACTTCGTCTATCTCGGCGACCGCCTCGCGCCGATTGTGGACGCTATTGCGGTTTCCGAAAGCGCGCGGGCGCGCATGCGGCAGAACTTCTTCTTCGCCGCGGCGTACAACGCCTGCGCCATTCCGCTCGCCGTCAGCGGCGCGGTGACGCCATTGATCGCAGCGCTCGCCATGTCGGGCTCATCGCTCGTCGTGACGTTGAACGCGCTGCGCGCCAACAAACGGCGTGAGAGCCGTTTGCGCCTGATATGAGTTAGTTCAGAGGCCGCAAACGGCTCTAAGTTTTTGTTTGCGCGAATTGCGGACGCAAAACCGGTGAGCCACTTTCGCTGCAATTCGCTCTAGCGGTCATCGGAGGTCCAATGCGATGGTAGGACTTCTCTACCTGATCCCAATCGCCCTTCTGCTGGGAGGCCTCGGCCTTGCCGCTTTCTATTGGGCGCTGCGGGCCGGACAGTTTGACGACCCTGACGGCGCCGCCCAGCGGATCCTGCTCGACGACGACCTGGAGACCGAGGAGACAACGTCGCCAACGACGAGGGCCGACGACCGTCCGTAACCGCATTTCTGATTTGCGAATGGAGCAGGCGCCAAAGAAGGAAATCGGCGCTCGGTTTTAGAGCCGTTTGCGTCTGATATGAGTAAGTTAAGAGGTCGCAAACGGCTCTAAGTCTTTGCTTGCGCGAATTGCGGACGCAAAACCGGTGAGCCACTTTTGCTGCAATTCGCGCTATCTCTCAGCGCCGCCGCAGATTTCCCTGTAGGCGTGCCAGGTGGCGTGACCCAGCAGCGGAAACGCCACGGCCAGACCGATAAAGAGCGTGCCGATGCCAGCCGCCACCAACACAGCGATGAGCCAAGCCCATAAGAGCATCACGCCGAAATTCGTGTTCACAGCGCGAATGCCGGCGGCGATGGCGGTGAAGGCGTCCACCCGTTCGTTCATCAGCATGGGCACTGAAACGACGGTCGCGATGTAGATAGCGAAGGCGATCCCCGCCCCAATGACGGTGCCGATCGAAATCATCGCCAAGCCCGGTCCCGTTGATATCGCGAAGCTCAAGAATTGGTCGATGGGCAGGTAGATGCCGTTCGTAAACAAGGCGTAGAGGATCATGGCGATCCGAGCCCAAACAAGGGCCGCGAACATCAAAAGGAAGCCGATATAAGCCAGCTGCAGCGGGGAGCGCGGCCCTGCAAACCTGACGGGGAAGAGCCTCGGCGGCTCGCCCGCCTCAATACGGCGGCTCATCTCGTAAAGGCCGACGGCTAAGAGCGGGCCGAAGATCGCGAACATTCCAAAGGCGACGGGGATAAGCGATGGGTATCCCGCGGCCCACAGCGCATAGATAAGGGCGACCCCACCGCCGATGACCGCCACGCCGTAGCCCAAGCTTAAGTGGGGCGCGGCCAGCATGTCTTTCAAGCCGGCGCTGAGCCAGCGCCATGGGGCCTCAAGAGAGATGGACTTCGTTTGCTTCTGGGAGCTGTCGGCGATGCTGCTCATGAAACCACTCTAAAGAAAGCCGCGATAGGCCTTTTTGATCTAGGTCATCGGGCAAGATCAAGAGTGCGAATGGCGTGGCTTACCCGCCTTCGCCGAGCGCCGCCAGGTAGCCCACTATCTCGGGCTCAGCCATCACTTCAGCGTACTTCGCCTGAAGATCGAAGAGGTTCGCTTCGTGCGGCGCCTCACTGCGATCGCCGACCGCGTCTCGCACGACCAGCGGCACGAAGCCATGCTGGATCGCATCGACGGCGGTTGCGCGCACGCAACCTGATGTGGAGACGCCGGTTAGAATGAGCGTGTCGACGCCGCTCGCGGTAAGCGTCGCGGCGAGAGACGTCCCAAAGAAGGCCGACGCATATTGTTTCGTGACGACGAGTTCCGCCGGGCGAGGCGCCAGGCTCTCTGGGAACGCGCCGAGGGGCGAGCCCCGCTCAAAGCACTTCAAGGCCCCGATCTTTTTGAAGAAGACGCCGCCATCTTGGCCGCCGGGCGTGTATTCAACATTGGTGAAGATAATGGGAATGGCGGCTTCGCGCGCCGCGGAGAGGACGCGTTCGGCTGATCCAAGGGCCGCCTCTACGCCAGCATAAAGGGGGCTCGATTTCTCAAGATAGGCTTGAACGAAGTCGATGATGAGAAGCGCGGGCTTCGCCCCCGGCTTGAGCCCAACGCCGAAGCCAGCAGCGGCATAGTCCTTCTCAAGATCATCCATGGCGAGCCCGCCTGTTGCGTCCATGGCGCGGTTATATCACGCCTTTGTCGCGCAGACGCTGCTGATCCTCGCGCGACATGCTCAAGAGGTCTTCAAAAACTTCTTGATTGTGTTCGCCAAGCTCTGCGCCCGGCCAGCGGACAACGCCCTGCGTCCGGGACATTTTTGGGAAGACGTTCTGCATCTTCAGATTATCCCACCTGGGGTGCTCCACATCGACGATGGCGTCACGCGCCTTGTAATGCGGATCTTCCAGCATCTCCGGAGCGCGAAAGAGCTTACCGTT
>JBCDJH010000218.1:0-4521 GCA_038747965.1 Pseudomonadota bacterium | reverse complement strand
CACGGGCATCCTCACCATCGCGGTGCGTGCGCGCCCGGCGCGCCCCGCGCGCGCCGCCGATGCCGCGTCGCTTGGCCTTTCGCTGACGCCCTTCTGCACCCACGCACCCACAAACAAACCCGCGAACCTCGCCAACATCTACGCCCATGCCGATGGCGCGGTGCGGGCCCAGCTGTTCGCGCCGGGCGTCCGCCTGTTGGGGGCCGGCGGCCTTCTTGATGGGGACGGTGCGTCAATCATCGTCCATGAGAACCAAGACGATCATATCACCCAGCCGATTGGCGGCTCAGGCGCCCGCATTGGCTGCGGCGTGATTGCGGCCGCCCCCTGACCCCAAAGGTCCCTTTGGGCGTCAGCTTCACCGGCGACCGGCTGGACCTCGCTAGAACGGGATTTCGTCGTCCAAATCGTCGTAGTTGGCCGGAGCAGGCGCGCCGCCGCTTTGGCTGGACGGGCCATCCATTTGCCGCGGGCCGCCAAAGCCGCCGCCATCCTGCCGGCCTTCCGAGCGGCCGTCGAGCATGGTGAGCGCGCTGTTGAAGTTCTGCAGCACCACTTCAGTCGAATAGCGATCCGCGCCGCTCTGATCCTGCCATTTGCGGGTCTGCAGCTGGCCCTCCAGATACACTTTGGAGCCTTTGCGCAGATACTGTTCGGCGATCCGGCACAGGCCTTCGGAAAAAATCACCACCCGGTGCCACTCGGTCTTTTCGCGCCGTTCGCCGCTGGACCGATCCCTCCAGGATTCGGAGGTAGCGACGCTGAGATTGGCGATGGGGCGACCATCCTTGGTCTGGCGCATCTCCGGGTCGGCGCCCAGATTTCCCACAAGAATGACTTTGTTGACGCTGCCTGCCATGACCATCGCTTTCCGCTGTGCGCGCCGGCGCGCCCTGGCCATATGCAACAGGCGCGCGCCGCTGCGCGATTGAATGTTGAAGGGCCTTAATGGACCAGCCCCCGCCAGCCTCGCAAGGCGCGATTGGGGCGCCGCGCCCTTTACGATCCCGCAAGGCGGGAGTATGTTCTGCAAATGTTCTTACTGTCAAGGGTGCGCCGGCGCCCTAGGTTGCTAGCGCCGGCCGCATCGCGCCGTCCCGTCCACCCGCCCTCTTAGGTGATTGTCCATGTCGCTCACCGCCATACGCGTCGCCGGCGCCCGCGAGCATAATTTGAAGAACGTCTCTGTCGACATCCCGCGGGACAAGTTGGTGGTGGTGACCGGGCTCTCCGGTTCCGGCAAGTCCTCGCTCGCCTTCGATACGATCTATGCGGAGGGCCAGCGGCGATATGTGGAGAGCCTCTCAGCTTATGCGCGCCAGTTTCTGGAGTTGATGCAGAAGCCAGACGTCGACCAGATCGAGGGCCTATCGCCGGCGATCTCGATTGAGCAGAAGACCACAAGCCGCAACCCGCGCTCCACCGTCGGCACCGTGACGGAAATCTACGACTATATGCGCCTCCTTTGGGCGCGGGTGGGCGTGCCTTATTCGCCCGCCACCGGCCTTCCCATTGAAAGTCAAACGGTGAGCCAGATGGTCGACCGTTTGATGGAGGAGGCCGACGGCGCGCGCTTTTACCTGCTCGCGCCAATCGTGCGGGGACGGAAAGGCGAATACAAACGTGATCTCGCTGAGCTTCTGAAAAAGGGCTTTCAGCGGGTGAAGATCGACGGCGCCTTCCACGAGATCGCCGACGCGCCGACCCTCAACAAAAAGGTGAAGCACGATATCGACGTGGTGGTCGATCGGATTGTCATCCGCGAGGGGGTGGAAAGCCGGCTCGCTGATTCCTTCGAGACCGCGCTCAGCCTCGCTGACGGGATCGCCATCGCCGAAAGCGCTGACGAGAAAGACGCGGACGGTGAAGCGCGGCGGATCATTTTCTCCGCCAAGTTCGCGTGCCCCGTCTCAGGCTTCACCATCGATGAAATCGAACCGCGCCTGTTTTCGTTCAACAACCCCTCGGGCGCCTGTCCAGCTTGCGATGGGCTCGGCGTGGAGTTGTTCTTCTCCCCCGATTTGGTGGTGCCTGAGACGGAGCGCTCCTTACGCAAAGGCGCCATCGCGCCATGGTCCAAAACGACCTCGCCCTACTACACGCAAACCCTCGATAGCCTGGCGAAGCACTACAAGTTCTCCACCACGGTTCCGTGGGCGGATCTGCCGAAAAAGATAAAGGACGTCATCCTCTACGGCACGGGCGATGAGGCGGTGCAGTTCGTCTATGACGATGGCGTGCGGCGGTATGAGACCACAAAGCCCTTTGAAGGCGTCATCCCGAATATGGAGCGGCGCTGGCGGGAGACGGATTCCAGCTGGGTGAGAGAGGATTTAGAGAAGTTCCAAGCAAACGCCGAATGCAGCGTTTGCGGTGGGTATCGCCTGAAACCTGAGGCGCTCGCCGTCAAAATTGATGGGCTGCACATTAGCGAATGCGCGGAGATGTCGATCGGCGCGGCGCTGGGGTGGTTTCAGGCCTTGGATAAGAAACTCACCCGCAAACAGAAGAGTATCGCCGCCCGTGTGCTGAAGGAAATTCGCGAGCGACTGACCTTCCTCAACAATGTGGGGCTTGAGTACCTCACCCTGTCGCGCTCCTCCGGCACTCTGTCAGGCGGGGAATCCCAGCGCATTCGTTTGGCGAGCCAGATCGGCTCCGGTTTAACGGGCGTTCTCTATGTGCTGGATGAACCCTCCATCGGTCTCCACCAACGAGACAATGCGCGGCTTCTAGAGACGCTTCAGAATCTCCGCGATTTGGGCAATTCCGTGCTTGTTGTTGAGCATGACGAGGACGCTATTCGGACCGCCGATTACGTACTGGATATTGGGCCAGGCGCCGGCGTCCATGGGGGTACGATTGTGGCGGCGGGGCCGCCTGCTGAGATCGAAGCCCACGAGAAAAGCCTCACGGGCGCGTATCTGTCGGGCCGCCGGGAAGTGCCCGTGCCGGCTCAGCGTCGGCCTGTCGATGAAAATCGTATGCTGAGCGTCTATAACGCTTCGGCGAACAATCTGCAGAATGTCGATCTGCATGCGCCGCTTGGGCTTCTCACCTGCGTCACAGGCGTCTCCGGGGGAGGCAAGTCGACGCTGGTGATTGAAACGCTTTACAAGGCGGCGGCGCGGCGGCTGAACAACGCGCGCACCCAGCCCGGCGCGCACGGCCGTATCGAAGGGTTAGAGCATTTGGACAAAGTGATCGATATCGATCAGTCCCCCATTGGCCGTACACCGCGCTCCAACCCCGCGACCTATACCGGCGCCTTCGGGCCGATCCGCGATTGGTTCGCTGGCTTGCCAGAAGCCAAAGCGCGCGGCTACAAGCCCGGCCGTTTCTCCTTCAACGTCAAAGGCGGCCGGTGCGAGGCCTGCCAGGGCGACGGCGTCATTAAGATTGAGATGCACTTCCTCCCGGACGTGTACGTCCAATGCGATGTTTGCAAAGGCGCGCGCTACAACCGCGAAACGTTGGAGATTGAGTTTAAAGGGAAGTCCATCGCCGATGTGTTGGACATGACGGTGGAGGAGGGCGCTGAGTTCTTTAAGGCGGTGCCCAGCATTCGCGACAAGCTGGCGACGCTCAACCGTGTGGGCCTCGGCTATGTGAAAATCGGCCAGCAGGCGACCACCCTCTCCGGCGGCGAAGCGCAGCGGGTGAAGCTTGCTAAAGAGCTGGCGAAACGCGCGACGGGGCGCACGCTCTATATCCTTGATGAGCCGACCACGGGCCTTCATTTTGAAGACGTCCGCAAGCTGATGGAAGTCATTCAGGAGCTTGTGGAGCAAGGCAACACAGTGGTGATCATCGAGCACAACCTCGAAGTCATCAAACAGGCCGACTGGATCATTGATCTCGGGCCCGAAGGCGGCGATGGCGGCGGCGAAATCGTCGCCGCTGGAACGCCGGAAGATGTGGCCCGCGTGGCGCGCAGCTATACGGGACAGTTCCTGAAACCGATCCTAGAAAAAGCAGGCAAGGGCCCAGCGCCGGCGGCTAAGCCCAAACGTCGGACCCGAGCGGGGAAACCGGCCGCCAAGGCGGCGCCGACGAAAAAGCGCGCGCCCGCCAAGAGGCGCCGTCCCGCAACAAAGCGAGCCAGCGGGCGGAAAGCCGCGGTCGCCGCCGAATAGGGCGCTTGGCTCAGGGGCGGCGCGCGCCAAATAACGCGCCGCCGGTTAAGCTTCCGGAGGAATGATCCGGGCGACGAAACCGGTCTTCGGGAAGGGCGCAATCAGCACACGCCGGATGCCGTGCCAGCCCGCGCCGAGCACCACAACCATCCCGCCGAGCAATACGAGCGTCATCGCCGCCATCGCCCCAGCGCCGAGCCCCGCGTTGTTCATAAGGATGCCGATCGCCCAGCCTGCATAAAGCAATCCGGCGACAATCAGGGCGCGCCGATTGATGAGCACGGACAGAAGCGCGAAGGCCAGCATGGTCGAGACAGAGGTTGGCCGCACACCCAGACCGAGCTGGATGCCGGTAGGTAGCACGGTGCCGTCAGAGGCATTGATT
>JBCDJH010000217.1:0-4523 GCA_038747965.1 Pseudomonadota bacterium | reverse complement strand
TAGCTTGCACCCACATCCTTGCGGGCGACGATGAAGTCTCCAAAGAGGTCTGGGCGCACGCCCATCGCGCCGGTCTCCCCCTCTGGTCCGCTACCCTCCTCAAAAAATGTGAGGGGCGCCGCGAGGGTTTGGACGGCGGCGGCGACCGACAGCCGCCAGGCGAAAGGGCGCCCAGCGGCGAGCATCTCAGCCTCTTCCGAAGAGGCGAGCGGTGCGCCGACGAAAACGGGACCGTCCGCTCCGGGCGGGTTATGGGGGGCCGCCGAGATCTCAGCGAGGACTTCTTTTCGCGTGCGAAAGCAACGGTAGAGGAGGTTTTGAGCGCGAAGCCGGCTCAGGGCCGTCACATAGGCGCCGCCGCGGCTCGATTGGCGAAGGGGCGGGGCGGGCGGCGTGTAGCCGAGCCAGGCCAGATCTTCCAGGATTTGGGCTTCGAACGCGGGGCGCGATCGGCCCTCATCCAAATCTTCGATGCGCAAGAGGCATGAGCCGCCCGTATCGCGCGCTGCCGCGATCGCGGTGAGGGCCGAAAAAGCGTGCCCGAGATGCAAATAGCCCGTCGGGCTTGGCGCGAAGCGCGTGATGAAAGGCGGCATGCCTTAGGGTTTAGCCGCCACTGACCCCGCGCGCCATGACCCCGCATGCCAAGGCGCCAAAGTCATCGAGTCTTGGTAAAGAAGCCTTTACTTTCGATGTACAAAGTAACTGGAGACGCCCAGCGTAAGGCTTCCGAATATCGTGGTAAGTAAAATGTAAGTCAGCATCGTCATAAGGTAAATTCCTATTAAGGCGAGCCTGACGAGAGTGTGGCGGTATTTTGTTCAAAAACCCTTAAAAGCCGAATTAGTTCCTGCGGCCTTTTAGCTGATTCGCGTTGGCCTCTTTAATCTGATGGAAGGGCGTCCTTGATGAGGTGGGCATAAGCTCCGCCGGTCGCCGCGCTGCGCCGCCCGTGCGGGAACGGCCCGCGCAGGCCAGCGTTGGAAAGCCATGGGAAAACGCCGCTTTTTCACAGTCCGCCACGCGCTCGTCTTTATCGCGATCGAGCTCGTGTATCTGGCGGCCTATTTTGCGCAGGGGCGCATTTTGGGTGGTTAGGCGCTCTTCCTAAGACGCGAGCTTGCCGTGAATTTTGCACCGCGCGGCGAAGCCGATGCTGATAATGAGCATCATCCCCACCAGTCGGACGGCGAGAAGCCCCGCATTCTCCGGGGCGTTTTGAATGCCGGACCAGATATAGCCGACAAGTTCGCCGGGCCCGCTGCCCTTTAGAAACATGAAGAGCACGATGAGCGTCCTGTCGATGGCCATCGCCGCCGCGGCGTAGGACCAAACCTCCGCATAGCGCTTCATGATGAGAGAGAGGATGAGCGCAATGGCCACCGCTTGCACGCCGTCGCCGCGCGAGAATCCTAAATTGACGATTGTATTCAAGTCTTCCATGGCGAAGTCGCTTTCTGCCGTGAAGAACGCTTTTCTTCAGGAGATAAGAACCGGTTAAGGTTAACGGCGCGTAAAGGCGAAAGGGCCGTAGACGAATCGGATGGCCGGACTGCGCCTGGCTGTTGTCCGACTACGTCTTCGGCGCCGCAGCAAGCGTCGACGCCATGCGGCTTGCGTCGAGGCCGGCGTCTGACTGCGGATAGCGGGCGAGCAACGGCGTCTGCTGACGGATCGCCTGTTTCACCCGTGCGTCGCGGCGCACAATGCCGGCGAGCGGCGGCTCAAAGCCGAGGAAGTTTTGACAAGCGGTGGCCAGCGCGCCATGGACGCGCCGTCCTTCCGCGCTCGTCTCCGCCATATTGACGGCGATGCGGATGTCGCGTCGCCCGTGCCGCCCCACGAGGATTTTGATGAACGCGTAGGCGTCGGTCATGGAGGTGGGCTCGTCCGTGACGACCACGAGCAGCGTTTGCGCGGCGGCGGCGAGTTGGGTGACATGGGGGTCAACGCCGGCGCCAAGGTCAATCAGGAGACGGTCGTAATGGCCGCCAAGCGCTTTAAGGCCCTGCAACAGCCCAGCGATCTCCGGGGCGCTGAGATCGCTCAGCGCGCCGGACCCGGACGCGCCAGCGAGAACGTCGAAAGAGCCTGTTCCCTCTCCATAGGTCGCCACCGCCTCTTCCAAAGGAGCGCGGCCCGAAAGCACCATGGACAGATCTTTTTCCGGAGACAGGCCCAGTTGCACGTCAATATTCGCAAGACCCAAGTCGCCATCGAACAAGAGCACGCGGTCGCCCTGATAAGCGAGGGCGCCGGCGAGAGTGCTGGCGAGCCATGTTTTGCCGACGCCGCCTTTGCCTGACGCGAGCGCGACCGAGTTCGGGATCGCGGCGCGAAGGGCCTCTGGGGATGCGCTGGAGCGATTGGCGGTGGCCGTCATGGATGACCCTTTCAGACGGATGCGGCGGAACGGGGGGCGGGGTAGGACGGCGCCGGCGACATTTGCGGCGTTGGTTTCTCGCCAGTTAAATCGGTAAGCAGACGATCGGCTAGGAGTTCAGGGCCCGCCCTATGAACGGCTTCGGCGATGTAAGGGCTCAGGCCAAACTGGGCGAGCGCCAGATCATGCGCATGGGCCGCGGTGAGCCCCGCGCCAAGGCGCCGCGCTGAATCGAGCTTGGTGAGAATGACGCGCCGCGTTCCCAGCGCTCGGAAGACTTCCGCCACATCTTCATGTTCTGTGCGGTCCCCATTGGCGGGCAACACAAGGACTGGTTCTGCGGCTGAGGCGTCCAGCAGGTCTTGAAGGTACTTTAGCTCCGATGGGTCATACGGATTAACGCCCGGCGAATCGATGACGATGAGGCCGCGCAGCCCGGTGAGCGCTAGGCTCTTTTTCATGTCCTCCGGCCCCTCGACGGTCCAGAAGGCGGCCTTCAAAGCGTCGGCGTAGGTTCGGATCTGCTCGACCGCCCCGGCGCGGCTCACATCCGCGCCGAACATGTTCGCAGCTTCTCCTGACATCCGCGCGCGCACCGAAAGACGCGCCGCCGTCGATGTTTTGCCGACGCCCGTGGGGCCCACCAACATGATAGGACGGGCTGGGACGATGGGGAGCGGCGCATAGCCGAAGCATGCGTCCAGGGCGATGCTGAGGCAGGCTTTGAGGTCCTTCGTCCGCGTGCGGGCGGCGGCCTCGATCAATTGATCCGTCAGCGCCTGGCCGAACTTATGGGCGCGCAGCAGCGATCGGAGAGCGGCGATGTGTTCCGGTTCAGCGGGCTTCTGGGGCGCTTTGGGGGCGGGCTTCTTCGCCGAGCTTTTCTTCAGATGCGCGATCACGCGGTCGGCGATGCGTTTCTCCATCGCCTCGCCCATGGCGGCCTTGTCCGGCTCGGCTGGACGCATGACGCGGCTTGCGTCAATCGCGGCGCGGATTTCGACGCCGCCGCCGGGCGTTGACGCGGTGGACAGGATGACGGCGTCGTCGCCGAGTACGCTGCGCACCTTGTCTTTCGCTTGCGCCAATGTTGGCGCGATGAATGTCCGTAGTTTCACGGCCGCCTCGCCCTAAACCTGCCCAAGGGCGCGCAGGCGCGCCTGGGGGTGAATCTCGTTCTGAGACATGACGACCGTTTGCGATCGGAACCGTTCAATGACCGATCGCACGTAAGGGCGCGCCAGGGGGCTCGTCACCAGAACTGGGGTGTCGCCCTTGCTCGCGGCCCGCTCCAACACAGTCGCCGTCGCCTTGATAAAGTCCTGAAGCATGCTTGGCGCCATTGCGAGTTGACGCTCTTCGGCTTGCCCGACAAGGGCGTCGGCGAAGGCTTGCTCCCAATGGGGCGATAGGCTGACGATGGGCAGCGCGCCGTCTGGCCCCCGGTGGGCGGCGCAGATCTGGCGGCCGAGGCGCGTGCGCACCTGCTCGATCATCTGCACGGAGTTTTGGGTTTGCCCGGCGGCTTCGGCGACGCCTTCGAGCACCGTCGGCAAATCGCGGATCGACACCCGCTCCGCCAACAGGCCTTGCAGAACCCGCTGCACGCCGGCGATGGTGATCTGCGATGGGATAATGTCCTCCACGAGGCCCTTATGGCGGTCGGGCAACCCGTCGAGCAGTTTCTTCGTCTCCGCATAGGAAAGAAGGTCGGACATGTTGTCCTTGACGATCTCCGTCACATGGGTGGTGAGGACTGTTGCGGGATCGACGACGGTGTAGCCGCGGAAGGAGGCTTCCTCGCGCAAACCTTCCTCGACCCATGTGGCCGGAAGGCCGAACGCCGGCTCCTTCGTATGGACGCCCGGCAACTCCACCTGCCCGCCGCGCGGGTCCATGGCGAGGAGGGAGCCGAGCTTTAATTCGCCGGCGCCCGCTTCCATTTCCCGTACGCGGATGACATATCCATCGGCTTCAAGTTGCATGTTGTCCAAGATGCGCACTGCGGGAGTGACGAAGCCGAGATCTTGGGCGAGTTGCTTGCGCAACGCCTTGATTTGGTCCGTCAACCGATGGCCTGCCTGGTCGCTGATAAGAGGCAAGAGCCCGTAGCCCAACTCGATGCGGATATCGTCCATGG
>JBCDJH010000216.1:0-4530 GCA_038747965.1 Pseudomonadota bacterium | reverse complement strand
TTACACGGTCGGCGCCAATCTCGCCCAGTACATCTGGCAAATCCCGGCCGCAATGACGGCGGTGGTGCTGTCCCGCGGCGCCAACGCCGCCGACGCGGACGCCTACACCAAAAAAGTGCTGGTTCTGTTCCGTCTGACAATCATTGTTGGGGTGCTCGGGGCCGGCGCGATCGCGCTTGCGGGGCCGATCCTTATTCCGCTTGTCTATGGCGAGAGCTTTGCGCCAAGCGCGCAGGTGCTGGCGGCGATGTTGCCCGGCGTCACCGCATTCACCGTATTCAAAGTTCTAAATCTTGACCTCAGCGCGCGCGGACGGCCGGGCCCAGCTATGGCGATGGCGATCCCCGCCCTGGCCCTGAACTTCGCCCTCGGCGCCCTTTGGATTCCCAAGTTCGGGGCCGTTGGGGCGGGCTGGGCTTCAAGCGTCACCTATCTAGCCGCCGCGCTGCTTTATCTCGCGCTGTACTGCCGGGCGCTGAAGCTGTCGCCTGTCACAGCGTTGCGTTACAGCAAAGCGGACTTTGAATTCTTGAAGAGCCGACTGCCGGCCCCGATCGCCAAGAGGATGCCCCTATGACAGCTCAAAGCACGGCGTCCATCGCCGCGGCCGGAGGTCGGCGCAACTCGCTCGGCGACGTCGCGCTGCGCCGCCTAAAGAACAAGATGCGCAGCTGGCGCCGACCTGAGACTGTAGCGATCGATGGGGTCGCCCTGCGCATGCTCTACGATCAGTGGTCGCCGGAAATGGTGTCGCGGCTGCTCACTCACCGCTATGAAGCCGAGGAGCGCGCCCTCATCCCGCAGGTCGTCAAACCAGGCGATCGCGTTTTGGAGATCGGCGGCGCCATTGGGCTTATTTCGCTTCTGTGCGCGCGCATCTGCGGGGCTGACAACATCTTTGTCTATGAGGCGAACCCGGACGTGCTCGCCGCCGCGCAAGCGAATTACGTGGAGAACGATGCGGCGATCTCGGCGCTCCATGGCGCCGTCGTCGGCGATGACTTCTCTGGCGATGCGGTGGAGTTCTTCGTGCACCCAAACTTTTGGTCAAGCTCGCTGCAGGACCGGCAAGGCGCCATCAGGATCGAAGCGCCTGCGTTCCGAATTGGCGACGTTATTCGCCGTCATCGCCCAACCGTGTTGGTGATGGATGTCGAAGGCGCCGAACACGCAATTCTGATGAATGCGGACTTATCGTCTCTCTCTAAACTGTGCATCGAGTTTCATACCCGCTATATGGGACGGCCGGAGGCGAACGCGCTGATAAAACGGCTGTTCGATCAGGGCTTTCTGATCGATTTGGAGCTCTCGAAGGGCGAGACGCTTTTCTTTGAGCGGCAGGCTTAGTGCTCTTGTGACCTTGAAGCGGCGCGCTCTAAGGCTCTACACGCGCGCCTATGCGCGCATGCGCGGCGCGACGGTCGGCGCCGGCACAATCGTCTGGCCCGGCGCCCTGCTTGACCCGACAAAGCGAGGAAAGATCGAGTTGGGGCGGGACTGCGAGGTGCTCCGCGGCGCGATGCTGGCCGCCTACAAGGGCTCGATCCGCGTGGGGGACCGGTGCTCCTTTAATCCCTATACAATCATTTATGGGCATGGCGGCGTGCGGATCGGAGACGATGTGCGGATCGCCGCCCACTGCGTGGTCGTCTCCGCCAACCATGTGTTCGCGAACCCAGATCAGCCGATCACCCAACAAGGGCTGACGAGGGAGGGCGTCACAATCGAGAACGATGTGTGGATCGGCGCAGGCGCCCGGGTTCTAGATGGCGTGACGATCGCAAAGGGCTGCGTCGTGGCGGCAGGCGCTGTGATATCCAAATCCACCGAACCATTTGGGGTCTATGGCGGCGTTCCGGCGCGCCGCATCGCCGACCGCTAACGCCGAGCAGCGCCTCGCAGACCCGGGCGTCCTCCTCAAACGGTAATTTGCTCTAGCGCCAGTTGGCCGCTTTCTTTGGCGGCTCATCCGCGGACCTGCGACGGTTCCACGGGATGATATTGCTGTTTCGGCGCAAGATCCCCGGTTGCGCGTGGGAGGCGTACGTATAATAGCCGCCGTAGGCGCGCATGGTCGCCCAATCAACCTGGGTGAGCACGCCGCCGAGCAACGACACATTGCCCGCATGCAGCTCCTTCATGGCGTCCTTAATGGTGGAGACATCCGTATGCCGCCATTTTGCGACCAGGAGCGCCGCGTCCACCCACTTGCCGAGAATGATGGCGTCCGGCACCGGCAACACCGGGGGCGCGTCAATGATGATGCGGTCGAAACTATCCGACAGGGTGTCGAGCAGCACCTGAAAGTGAGGCGAGCCCAGGGTCGCCCGTGGATTGCGAGAGGTGGACGCCATGGGGATAAAACTCAGTCCCGTGCGCTCATCCACATGCAATGCGTCCACCAACGCCGCCCGTCCGTTGACCACGTCGGTCAGGCCGCACCGAGGGCGAACGCCCAGATAGCGGTGCACCGCCGGGCGACGTAGATCCGCATCGATGAGGACAGTCTTCAAATTGCTCAAGGCGCAGGAGCGCGCGAAGCCGACGGCGGTGGTCGACTTCCCCTCCCCGGCCAGCGCTGATGTGAACATCAGCCTGTCGGCCCTCGCGATCGCCCCGCTCTCAGCCGCCGCGTTGATCATGAGCTGCAACCGCCCGAAGGCTTCGGCGAAGGTCGATTGCGGCCGCTCGATAATGTAGTTCGCCGCGGCGACCGCCGTCGCCGAGGAGGCGCTGCGCCCGTTTGGTCGCCGCAGTTTCGGGATCGAGGCGAGATGATTAAGGCCGGTCTGCTTCTCCAGCTGATCGTTTGTTGTGACGCCGCCATACGAGAACTCACGCAACACAGCGAGGCCCACGCCGACCACCAGGGAGCCGAAGAGATAAACGCCCAGCATCCGCCACAGCACGGGCCCCGCGGGGCCCAGCGCCGGCACAGCTTCCGAGAGCACCGTGGCGTCCGCCTGCAGAAGATCTGATTGGTTCGTTAAGGTTTTCGAGCGCTCAAGGAACGCCTGGTAAATCAGGCGCGTCGCCTCAGCGTTGCGCTCCAAATCCCGCAGGCGAACCAGGTCGAGTTCATTCGACGCGGAGGTTTGCTCCAAGCGTTGCAACGATCTGCGGATGGACGACTCCGTCGCTGCGGCGATTTTCACCTCGTCTTGCAGGTTGCCGCGCACGCGCGCGATCTCGGCGCTGATTTGCCGTTCAAGGTCGGCGAGCTCCTGGTTCACCTGGATCATTTGCGGATGCCGAGGACCATACCGAGACGCGAACTCGGCCTTGCGGCGCACCACCTGCGCTTGCTGATCGCGCAGCCTCGTCATCACCGGCGCTTCGAGCCCCTCAAGTGTGAGGCCGAGAGATCCCCTGCTCCGCGCTGCGTTGAGTTCGCTTAAGCGCGCTTCTTTGACGGTGCGTTCGGCCTCAGCCCGCGCTAGGGATTGGTTGAGTTCGATAAGCTGGCGCTCATTCAACGTCATGCCGCCAGCGCGGGCGAGTTCGCGCCTGGCGCGATAGCGTTCAACGGCCGCCTCGGCTTCAACAACTTCCGCCCGCAGATCGTCTAACCGGCTTTGCAGGAAGGTGAGCGCCGAATTGGTCGCGTCGTTCTTCTGGCCGATCTGCGCTGAGATATACGTATCGACAATCGCGTTCGCGATTTGGGCGGCGTGCAGCGCCGTCTCGGATTCGAAAGTCACCTCGATAATCTGGGTAAGCCCTTTGCGGGAGACCTCTGTCCGCCCCAGCAAGATGCGGGCGGCTTGCTCCATGAGCGCGTCCTGGGACAGCGCGCCCGCCTCGGCCGCGCCGGACGCGCCGCGCAGCTCCACCTCATCGACGGGCTGCGGGGGAAGGATCAGCGGATCGCGAGTCAGATCGTAGCGACGCACTACCCGGCGCGCCAACGCGATCGACCGAATAACTTCCGTTTCCGTATCGATGCTGGAGTTATCGACGGGCAAGTTTCCGACAACGGCTTGATCTTCAAACACGCGCGGTTGACGGGAATTGATCAGCACATCGGCTTTGGCGACGAAAGTTGGCGGCGTGCGCGTGAAGTGGACAGCGCCCAGCAGCAGCCCGATCACCATACACAGCCCGATGATGAGCGAGCGCCGCTTCAAAAAAAGCGCAATGCTCCGCAAATCAATCTTTGGGTCTAACTCGTCCACCGCTCTCGCCCTCATCTGCGCGCCAGCCGCCCCAGCCAGTCGCGACGCTTTCGTGGGGGCGCCGCATGGCGGCTCGCCCAACTCTGGCGTTTGATCGCTGTTGTGTTCATCCGAGCGTGGTTTATCTGAGGACACTGGACTGCTTTCGTCCTATTCCATGGACATCGCCCGGAAAGCCCCCCACGCCCCCGAACGGGCGATCGTCAAACTCAATTATAAAGTGCACTGCGTTCTGATTCTACGGCTCCCGCAACGCTCCGTCTCCAACGCGTCTGCGTTTGCGCGCAAGTCTACAACGGCTGAAGCCTCTTAAAGATCCCTTCATTTTGGTTAACGATTCCTTGACGCGGGCGCG
>JBCDJH010000215.1:0-4540 GCA_038747965.1 Pseudomonadota bacterium | reverse complement strand
TGGATGGTTGAGGCATGCAGTATCTCTTCGGAGATGGGCACGATCAGCCCGACCCGTTCGCGTTCGATGATCGCGAGCAGGTCGTCCGCATAACGCGGCCCATCCGAGTTGGGCGCGCAAACCTGATAGCTTTTGGCGGTGAAGCGCGACGCCCTCGAAAGGTGCCAGGCGAATGGCTCCGCAATTATCACCCGCCGCCCAGCCTCCGCGAGGGCCCGGGCGATCGTGAGGGCTTTTGGAAGGCGTCCGAGGGTCAGAAGAACCGTACGCGGCGTCACTGGCGCTCTCCGCCTGAGCCGCGCTTAGGCGGCCAGGTCTTCCAAAATGGCTTGCGCGGCGAGGCGGCCTGACAACGCCGCCATGGGCGCCCCTGGTCCTGGATGGACGCTGCCGCCCGCGAGGTAAAGCCCCGGGGTGCGCGAGCGCGCGCCAGGCCGGGACAGCGCTGAAAAGCGGCCAGCCGGTGAGCGCCCATAGAGCGCGCCGCCGGTTGCGGGGAATAGGCCAGAATAATCCGTTGGCGTTGTAAGTTCAAACCCACCTGCTTCGAGATCGAGGGTCAGTCCGCATCGTTCGGCTAGGCGAAGGCCTTCCTCAAAACAACGCTGCGCATCCTCTGAACGATAGGTTTTCTCGTCCCCATTGGCGGGCGCGTTGATAATGGTGAAGAGCCGCTCTGGACCCTCCGGCGCGCCGCCGCCCGCTCTGTCCTGGGCGCAAAAGTAGATTGACGGCGCGCGGGGTAGAGACCCGCCCCTCTGGATGTCCATAAACTCCTCACCCGGCGTATCGCTGAAGAAAACGGTGTGGTGGGAGAGGTTGAAGCCTTCCGGCTTTGCGACGATCGCGGCCGTGAGCGCCGAGAGCGATCGCTCGCCGCTCTTCGTTGATCGCGCAGGCGCGCTAAGCGCCGCCTCTTTGACGCCAGGGCCGAGGAGGCCGGCGGAAAGCGCGGCGACGTCGCCATTGAAGAGGACGGCGTCCGCCTCCGCCGTTTCGCCAGACTGCAGCGTAACGCGGCGCGCCCGCCCACCTCGCAGCTCAATCGTCTCGACGGGCGCGCGCGATTGCACCTCGCCTCCTCGCTGTTCAATAAGCTTAGCCAAGGTGCGGACAATCTCGTGCATTCCGCCCTCGACAGCGAAAACGCCCGAGCGTTCTGCATGCCAGATCAGGCTCATAAGAGCTGGCGTCGTTTGCGGGGCGCCCCCCACATACGTTGCGTACCGCCCAAAAAGCTGCCTTAGCCTGGGATCCTCAAAAACGCCGCTGAGCATCTGCGCCAGCGTGAGGTGTGGCGCCATATCTCGCAACAACCCAATCCGCGGCCCAAGCCGGTTCGCCATTTGTAGGAAGTGCGGCCGCTGGCGCTCCATAAAGGCCGGTCGCATGGCTTCAAAAAGGCGCTCCGCACGCCGACAAAACTCTAAGAAAGCGGCCGCCTCGCGCGGTCCCGCAAAGTCGTGGACGGCTTGAACGCTTTGCTCTAGATCCGCATAAAGGTCCAGGCGAGACCCGTCGCTCCATCCGTGGCGCGCGAGCACGTCTGCGGAGGTGAGGCGCAGATGATCGTCGAAACATTCGCCCACAGCCTCGAACAGACCGCGGAACGCCCAGTCCATCGTAAAAACGGTGGGGCCGCCATCCATCTGTCGTCCGGCTGCGGACACGCGGCGCATTTTTCCGCCAAGTTGGTCTTGGGCTTCAAAAACTTGAACATGGAGCCCGTGATGAGCGAGCTCCAAGCTAGCCGTAAGGCCTGCGATCCCGGCGCCGACCACAATGACTTTCGGCCGGGCGTGATGGGCCGGCATGGGGGGCTCAGGCGGCCGCTGAGAGATGACCGCGCAGCTGCGCCCGCTCGGTCACGCGGCGTTGGAGACCCGCGCAAGCGCGCAATGGGACCAGATTTCTGACAGCGCGGTCGCCAGCCGATCGATGTCCGCTTTGGTGTGAAGCGGCGACGGCGTAATGCGCAAACGCTCCGTACCCTTCGGAACAGTCGGATAGTTGATGGGCTGAACATAGATGCTGTGTTGGTCCAACAACCAATCACTGATCATTTTGCACTTTTTGGCGTCCTTCACCATCACCGGCACGATGTGGCTCGGATTGTCGAGCAACGGAATGCCAAGCGCCGAAAGCCGGGCGCGCACCTGGGCCACTCGTTCTTGATGGGCGCGCCGCTCCTCGCTGCTCTCCTTTAGGTGGCGTACGCTCGCCCGCGCGCCGGCGGCCAGGGCCGGCGGCAGGGCTGTGGTGAAAATGAAGCCAGAGGCGAAGCTGCGGACGAAGTCGCACATGGCGGCGGAGCCTGCGATATAGCCCCCCATCACGCCAAAGGCTTTGCCAAGGGTGCCTTCAAGGATCGTCACCCGGTCCATCAGACCGTCCCGCTCGGCGATGCCGCCGCCGCGCGGGCCGTAGAGGCCGACAGCGTGGACTTCGTCGAGATATGTGATGGCGTTGTGCGCGTCCGCGACATCGCAGATCTCAGCGATGGGCGCGATATCCCCGTCCATCGAGTAGACCGATTCAAAGGCGATGAGTTTGGGCCGGTCGGGATCGACTTGCGACAACTTGCGGTCCAAATCTTCCGCATCGTTGTGGCCGAAGATGAACCGCTCGGCGCGGCTGTGGCGAATACCTTCAATCATCGAGGCGTGGTTGCCGGCGTCGGAGAAAACGGCGCAATTCGGCAACTTGGAGGCGAGGGTGGTGAGAGTCGCCCAGTTGGAGACATAGCCGGACGTGAAAAGCAGCGCGGCTTCTTTTCCATGCAGGTCCGCCAGCTCCTCCTCCAGAAGGACATGGGTGTGCGTGGTGCCGGAGATGTTGCGCGTGCCGCCCGCGCCAGCGCCGCATTTCTCCAGCGTCTCCTGCATCGCGCCCACGACTTTCGGGTGTTGCCCCATCCCCAAATAGTCGTTCGAGCACCAGACGGTGACTTCGTCTCGCCCGCCCTCATTGTAGCGTGTGGCCCGGGGGAACGCGCCGGCACGGCGCTCTAATTCGGCGAAGATGCGGTAGCGCCCTTCTTCCTTCAAGCCGTCGAGCGCGGACTTCATAAAGCCATCATAGTCCATGGCGTTCCCCTTCTTCTTGCTTCCGCCGCTTTCCGGCTTCGTTGCGCCGATGGGTGTCGGCGAGGATTTGTGGGCTTTCCGACCCCATCAAATAGAACTGTCGCTGCGCACGCCCGCCCAGCGCCATAGAACCGCGTCCCGAAACGGCACGAACATAAAGATATGTTCTAGGGCGCCAAGAGCGATGAGCGCCGCGACGAGAAGCCGCCCCACCGGTGTGGGCGCTTCGGCCGCTGTCGCCGCCAACATCGCCGCCGCCATCGCCGGCAAAAGGATCGAAACAGGCGCAAGCATATTACTGTGCCGTCTCGGGCAGTAGGAGCGCAAATACCCCAGATGCGACGGCATCAGTTCGTCCGAAAAGTTCGGCACGCCAAAGAACAGATTAAGTTTGGCGCTGAGCCGCAGGACGGCGAGCGCCAGAATGGTGAGGAAAGCTGTGTCGTTGACGCCAGAGCGGGTGAGCGCGAACACCGCAACGACCGACGCGGCGATCAAAATCTCGTGATAGATCAATGTTTCGGCGGCGAAGCGGAACCGCTTCCAGCCAAATGCGCCTTCAGGGCAGGGGGCCCGGCGCGGCCCCGTTACCCAGCCGGCCAGAAACGTCGCTTCAATGAAACCCCATACAGCCAAGGCCCCGATGAAACCGAGATAGGCGCCGCCAGAGGATGCGTCCGCCGCCGAGACAACGACCGCATAGACGCCAAAGCCCAGCGCCAACACGGCCGCCCAAATGGGCCATCCCTTAAAAGCCGCGTTCGCCGCCCGCGATCCAGGACCGGCGAGCGCACGGCCGAGGAGCATGACAGCCCCGGTTCCCAGCCACCACAGCAGGATGGCTGAGAACAGCGACATGCCGGAGTAGGGCGTTATTGCGGCTGTTTCCATCGATTACCAGGCCGGCGACAAGCGGACCAGGCTGGGGGTCTCGTTGCGCTCTGTGGGCAGGACATAGAGGCTGACGAACGTGGCGGCGACGGCTGGGGCGAGCGCGATGCGCCGCGCCGCGGCGAGGAGGCCGCCTTTTTCCTTTAACCGGCCCATTTCGTCAGCCAGCTTGCGCAGCCGTTCCATACGCCGACGAAACTTCGGATTGTCGATGTCGAGGGTCAACGGAAACACTTGGCGTGTGATCTCCGAGCAGATCCGAAACACCTCGTAGTCATATTCCGTCGGGTCCAGACCCAACGCCTTGTGGAAGGCCGGCCGGCTGTGATCGCGCACATACATGGTGGCGTAGACCGATAGGAGGAAGAAGCGGATCCACAGCTTGTTCGTGCCCCGCAGGAGCTCCGGATGCGCTCGCATAATCAGCGCGAACGCGTCTCCGTGGCGGAATTCATCATTGCACCACTCTTTGAACCATTTGAAAATCGGATGGAACCGCAATTCAGGGTGGCGCTCCAGCTGACGGTAGATGGTGATGTAGCGCGAGTAGCCGATCTTCTCCG
>JBCDJH010000214.1:0-4550 GCA_038747965.1 Pseudomonadota bacterium | reverse complement strand
CTGCAGCACCGCCTCCAGCCCCTGGGCCACTTCGTCTTCGGAGCCGGAGAGGGCGTAGATGGAGCCGAGCGCGCCGACCGCCACTTCCCGGGCGGCCATGCCTGGCACGAGGGCGATGGCGATCTCCAGATTGAAGCCGATCGGCGCCAAAAAGAAGTGGAAGACGCTGCCGATCGTGCCGGCCAAGGAGCCGCGCACACCTTCATCCGTCGCCGGGAAGCTCGCCAGCGCCCAAAGCACGATAACGCTCGCTAGAATGATGGTTCCGGCCCGCTTCAAAAAGATCCAAGCGCGCGTCCACAGCCCGCTCGTCAAATCGAGCAGGTTGGGCGCCTTGTAGCTGGGGATCTCCAGGATCAGCGGCTGGGCCGCGCCCTTTGTCACGGTCTGGCGCAAGATGAAAGCGACGGCGATCGCGCCCAAGGCCCCAAAGACATAAAGCCCGAAGAGGGCGAGACCTTGCGCGTTCAAAAATCCGCCGACCGTTTGGTTCGGGATGAACGCTCCGATGATGACGGTGTAAACGGGCAGCCGCGCTGAGCATGTCATCAAGGGCGCAACAAGGATGGTCGTCAGCCGGTCCCGCTCGCTCTCTATGCTGCGCGCCGCCATGATGCCTGGAATGGCGCAAGCGAAGCTCGACAAGAGCGGAATGAGAGCCCGTCCGTTGAGGCCGACGCGCGCCATCAGCGCATCCATCAAGAACGCGGCCCGCGCCATGTACCCGGACGATTCCAGCGCAAGAATGAAAAGAAACAGGATCAAAATCTGCGGCAGGAAGATCACCACACTGCCGACCCCAGCGATGACGCCGTCAACAAGAAGGCTGGACAGCCACCCCTCCGGCAGGGCGGCGCCCACCCATTCGGTGAGCGCGCCGAAGCCCGCGTCGATCAGGTCCATCGGCGCGTTGGCCCAGGCGTAAACGGCCTGAAACATGAGGAACAAAATCCCCGCCAGCAGCGCGAGCCCGCCAACGGGATGCAGCGCCACGGCGTCGAGGCGCTGGGTGAAGGAGTTGAGTGCGTTTTCCTTGATGAACACGCGGTCGGCGATTTGGCGCGCCTCCCGCTGCAGCTCTTCCAGCGACCGGCGCTCTTCCGGCGGCTTTGGCGGCATCGGCTCAGCCAGGCGCTTCAAAAGCGCGTCGCGGCCAGCTCGGCGCACGGCGACCGTGGGCACAACGGGCGCGCCGATGGCGGCGGCGAGGGCGTCCACGTCCAGCTCCACCCCGTCGCGCTCGGCGAGATCCATCATGTTGAGAGCGACAATCATCGGCAGGCCGAACCGTCGCGCCTCCAGCACTGTTTGGAGATGCGTGCGCAGGCTGGCGGCGTCGAGAACCACCAATAGCGCGTCGGGGGCTGCGGTTCCCTCAATCTTGCCGGAGACGGCGTCCAACGCCACACGCTCGTCCAAGCTGCGGCCGGACATGCCGTAAATGCCCGGCAGGTCGATCAGCTCTATCGGATCTGAGTCGTCGCTAAGACGCAGGGGCGCCCGGCGCTCCTCAACAGTGACGCCTGGATAATTTCCAACCTTCGAACGGCCGCCCGTGAGCGCGTTGAACAGGGACGATTTGCCGGAATTGGGCGCGCCGATAAGAGCCAGTCGCAGCATGAAGACCTTCGAGGACGGGCGCGGAGGCGCCGGTGCGCGTTCCGATCAACGCCTTAGATCGGCTGAACCTCAATAACGCTGGCTTCCAGATCGCGCAGCGCGACCATTGCGGCGTTGAGGCCGATGGCGAGGGTGCGTCCGCCAAACGGCCCGCGATGGAGAAGAGCGACATGGTCGCCCTCCGCAAAGCCGATTTCGCGGAGTTTGGTGGCGAGCGACGCGGTTTCTGGGGCGTCGCCGCCGACGCTTTTCACGATGGCGCGGCCGCCGACCGGAAGTTGATTAAGGCAAAGCTTTTCCATCGCCCACAAGTTTCACAACCGCGACGCATTTGCAATTGAAGAATGCGTTACTTGAGGCGCGCGCAGGGCCGGCGGCGTTTTCGCCTACGGAGCGCCGTCGGCGGGCGATCCGGTGGTGGGCGGCAACGTCGGCGTCGGCGAGCCGAAGGGCGATGCGAGCTTCAGCTCCATCAGTTGCAGAAGCGCGTCAAATCCCAGTGTTGATATGACAGCGCCGAACTCGTCCCGCTTCACCAGCATGATCGAAACGCCGCGCACGGAGACGTCGATCACCTTGAAGGCCCCGCTGTTCGCGCGGCGCACGCGCCAATCGACGGGGATGGTCGTCTCATCGGCCGCGCGCACAAACTGGGTGCGGACATAAACGTCCTTCGCGCCGCGCTTCGCGGCTTTGACGATCTTGAGGTCCTTCTGGGCGATCTCGTCGATCTGCTCGGCGTAGATCCGGGTGATGTAGCGGGGGAAGAGGTCCTCATACCTGGCGAGTTGCTCGGCCGTCGCCTCGTCCTTCTGGGACCCCAGCATCACGCGGCCCAAGAAGTCGATGGCGAGCCCGTCGGCCAACACGTCCTGGAAAGCTTCCTGCCGCGCTTCGAGGGCGACGCCATCATTGGCGAATGCGTCGAAGGCGCGCTTGGTGAAGGCGCCGACGAATGAGGTCGCACTTTCGACCATGGGGTCTTCGCCGCCGGCTTCATCCGACGCGCGCGCCGGCGCTAGGGAGAGGCCTCCGAGCAGGGCAAGAACCATGGCGGCGGCGAAAAGGCGCTGCGCCGCGCCCGCGCTGAGGCTCCCGAGCATCTTGTGAAATCCAATCATATCTGGCGTCCCCATATTGCACGTCTGCCGCGTCCCGCGCGGTCTATTGGCCCCCAAGGCGTTTTTCGAGCGGTCCCAATCATTCCACGCATATGGGGCGTTTCGAGGGCGCCGGAAGGCTGAAAGGCGCCTTTAGCCGCGCCCGCGGCGGTTCCCCCAATTCATCGCGGCGGGCAACACAACAAGCGTGCACAATAACGTGAACGCAATGGCGACCGTGAGCAGCGAGCCCATGCTGGCTGTCCCGCGATGGGCGGAAAGCGACAGGCTGCCAAAAGAGGCGATGGTGGTGAGCGCGCTATAGAACACCGCGCGCGGCGTACTCGTCGCGAAAACGCCTTCGTCGCTTGTTAGTTTGCGCTGGCGCAGCACCAGGTGAATGCCGCTGTCGACGCCAAGCCCGATCAGCAGCGGCAAGACGATCACATTTGCGAGATTGTAGGGCAGGCCCAGCAACACGCCGGCGGCTGAGGTGAGGATCGCCGCAAGCGCCAGCGGCGCAAGGATCAAAGCGACGATCGCAAAGCTGCGCAGCAAAACCCAAAGCAGCAAGGAGACGAGGCCCGCAGCGAAAAGCGTCGCCTGCACCATAGCTTTCGAGACGGTTTCGCCCGCCCGCTGCACGGTGAGGGCGCTGCCGGTGGCTTGCGGCGCCGCGGCGCTCACCGCTTCGACGAAGGCGCGGCGCGCGTCCGCTTCGCGCACGTCGAGCGCGGGGAGGATTTCCAAGCGGAGGCGGCCGTCTTCGGCGACAAAGCGGCGCTTCAGATCGCCGGGGACCGTCTCCAAGGTGACGGTTTCCGGCGCGAGCTGCTGGCGGAGCCGGCTCAGCTGCATCGGCCAAAAGCGGAAGATGCGGGCGGAGAGATCGTCGAGGGTCTCCGGCGCCGCGCTCGCCCGCTCCTCAAGGGCGCGCAGCTCCGAGGCGAGCTGCCGCGCTTGGAGGCCGGGCTCCTCCAGCTTCTCCAAGGCGGCGAGCAACCGCGCCGCGCCGCCAGGCTCCGCCGGCTCGGCGAAGCCGCCGTCGAGCGAAAAGAGAATGGCGCCGGCGGCGATGTCGATCAGCTCCAGCTTCTCCGGTTGGTTCTCCGGAATGAAGCTATCGATAGACCGGACGCTGCGTACTTCAGGCAAGGCTTTGAGCCGTGCGCCCTCGGCGCGCAGCTCCTCAGGCGTCGCGGCGATGAGTTGAAGCTGGTAGGGGCTCGAATTTTCTTCCTCGAACAGAAGGTCGAAGGCGCGCACCGAGGGGCTCGACGGATCGCGCAACGACATGGGGTCGGCGTCGAACCGCACCGACGGCATCAGCGCGGTCGCCGCAAGCCCGGCGATGATCGTGATGGCGGCCAGCGGTTGATTGACGCCGCCGGCGAGACGGCGCGCCCAGGGGCGCTCGCCCCGCACCGGCTGACGCACCTTTGCGCCGGGCGCGACAGTGAGGATCGCCGGCAAGAGCGTGACGGTGGCGAAAAAGGCGATGACGACGCCCGCCGCCGAAATCATGCCGAGCTGGGCCATCCCTTCAAACGGCGTCGGCGTGAAGGCGAGGAAGGCGAGGGCGGTGGTGGGCACGCACAGAGCGAGCGCGCCGCCGACTTCTCGCACCGAGCGCAGCAGCGCCTGGCTGACGTTGCGCCCATCCAGCCGGTGCTCGCGCACATGCATGAGGAGATGGATGGCGTAGTCGAGCCCTAATCCCACCAAGAGCACGGCGAAGGCGATGGACACGAGGTTGAGCGCCCCAATGGCGAGGGAGGCGAAGCCGGCTGTGAGCGTGAGGGTGACCAGCAGCGTCGCCAGGGCGCCGAG
>JBCDJH010000213.1:0-4567 GCA_038747965.1 Pseudomonadota bacterium | reverse complement strand
TTTTGGAGCCTGGCGGCGCGGAGCTTGATGAGGAATTGCGCCGCATTCACCACATATGTCGCGTACGCCGCAAGGGCGAGCCACATGAGCGGCCCCGCGCCCCAGCCCAGCCAAAGGCCAACAAGATAAGCCGTATGCAGAGCGAGAACCAGCATGCTCACAACGTCTTCCCAGAAGAAGGCCGGCGCGAATAGCCATTTTCCGGAGACGTCTTTTTCCCAGATCGAGCCCGTGATCATAATGGCGTAGAGGAAGCAGGTCTTCACAACCACCGAGAGGGCCGCGGCGTGATAGCCGATGCCGGTCGCGAGATAGGAAATGACGAGCCACAAGCTAACCAAGAAGACCACGAACTGAAGCGGCGCCAGAACCCCTTGCACAACCGTCCACGGGCTGTTGTCGCGTCGGCGGCGTTCCTCGCTCGTGTAAAGCGGTGTGGCCGAACTCGCCAAACTCTCCTTACGGAAAGTATATGCGCCCCCCAAAGCCTGTCGACGCGTTGTCCATGGGCACGGCGCGATCGTGTCAATCACCTCATCAAGAGGGCGTCTCCGCCGGTGCGGACTCGTCTGACGCTCCTTCTCCAGGGCGCGACGCGCCGGAGCCGGTGTTGGCGCGGGGGAGGCTGATGGCATCGGATCGCTCCTCTACGGGCGCTAGGTAGAAGGAGGTTAAAAGAACGGAAACGAGAGTGTCAACATAAATAGACGTTCATTCAAATTGACAAAATGTATCGGTTTGCGGCAGTGTTTGTCGGTCCACCGAGCGAAGCCAAGAAGCGAGTTTGCGCCCCGTGCCTGACGCCGCCAACGAAAAGCTGACCGCCCAACGCGTGGAAGCAGTAGTGCGGCGGATGAGCCTTGGCGACGGCGGAGAGTCGGATTCAGTTGACGCTGCTCACCGTTCCATTTTCTATGGGGAGGCGGGATGGCCGATCAGGCGACCGGCCGATGACGCCGCAGGCGGAGGTTTCTCCATGCCGATGGAGCCCCATGGCCCTGCCGGACCAGCCGAAGCGGCCGTGTCAGGCAAAGAAGACGGCGACGCAAGCGGGCCTTCTGAGCTCGCGGAAGCTGGTGTTGCGAAACAGCGTGAAGAAGCAAGAGCGGCCGGTGAGAGCGGGCCGCCTCTCGCAGGCGCTCACGTTAGCAATTACAATATGATTATGCATGTGGATGAGAAGGGACCCACTGGCGCGCACAGCTCCCACCAATCGGTCGCCGCGCTAATTGAGGGCGAGGTGTTACCGCGTCTTCTGCTGGCCCATAGCGACGGGGTCGAAACGTCAGGCGCGCCGTCCGTCACGCGATCATCCCTTCCGAGCTTTGACGTGGACGCGTTCGCATGGAAGGCGATCGAAGAGCCGGTTGCAAAACTGGTTGATGACCTTGAGGCGCTGCGAGCCGGGGGATGGGCCGTCGATAAAGTCTGTCTGACGGCGCTGGCCGGCGCCGCGCGCCGTTTGGGCGATATGTGGACGGAAGACGCCTGTTCCTTCGCTGACGTGACGATGGCTGTCGGTAAGCTGACGAAAGCGCTCCACTGGATCGGCCGGGAGGGCCGCCCTAAGGCGGGGGAAGTGCGCGCCAATCGCCGCGTGTACCTGGCGGCCGCGCCTGGCGATCAGCATTACTTCGGCGTCGTTATGACCGAGACGTTCTTCGCGAGAGCTGGCTGGCGCACGCTTTGCGATCTTACCGTGACACGTGAAGACATCCTGGCGCGCGTCGCTGCGGAACCTTTTGAGGCTGTGGGATTGAGCGTCAGCTGCGCTCAAGACTGGGGCGACATCTCCCAGCTCACCAAGGCGATACGATCCGCGTCAAAGAACAAAAACGTGAGTATTTTCCTCGGCGGCTCTGGCATTTCAGGGACCAAAGACGACGAGAAATCCAGCATCGCTCGACAACTTTGTGCCGACGCCATCGCGACCGACGCAACTGATGCGGTGAACTGCGCGGAACGCTTGGCGCAGACCTCCGATTCGCGTTCTAAGTGACGGCGTTTTTTTTAACCAGTAATTGTGCAGCCTTTTAGCGATGGATATGCGTCTTCCGGGTGGCGGATCTGATTTTAGTTCGCCCGAAACCGCATTAGGCGATCTGGATGCGGCCGCCACAGCGCGAGTTGTGGCCGCCGCTAGCGATGTGGCGTTGGTGATCGACACCGACGGCAGCGTAAAAGACGCCGCGATTTCCGCAGAAGCCTCCGCGCTTGGGGAGCCGTCCGACCTCATCGATCGCCGCTGGAGCGAGTTGGTCGCGCCGGACAGCCGCGCGAAGATCAACGAGATGTTGTCCTCGCCCGGGCCGCCCGGACGGGTCGGCCGCTGGCGGGAAGTGAACCATGCGACGCCAACGGGCTATCGCCCATATCGCTATTTGACCATTGCCGTTGGGAAGGGCGGCCAAACCCTCGCTCTCGGCCGAGATATGTCGGACCTTGCGGGGGTCCAGCAAAGGCTGTTGGAGGCGCAGCAGGAGATGGAGCGCGACTACATGCGTCTCCGCCAAGCTGAAACGCGCTATCGTTTGCTCTTCCAGATGGCGACCGAGCCAGTGCTGATTTGCGATGCGGCGAACGGCGTGATCTCGGAGGCCAACCCAGCCGCGGGGGAAGCGCTAGGGCGCGCGGGCGCCGCGCTCGCCGGCCGCAAGGTTGAGGATCTCTTTGGCTCGGATCAGCGCGACCAGGTCCGTCGTTTGATAGCCGGGTCTGAGACGAGTGCGCCCAGTCAAAAAATCAGGGTGCGTTTAGCCGAAGATGGTCGCGATTTTGATGTGTCGGCTTCTCTCTTTCGGCATGAGTCGGCCTCCCACGTTCTCCTTCGGCTTTGGCCCATCGAGCCAACCGCGCGGCCTGAGTCGCCGTCGGATGCGCGGCTCCTTAGGGTTTTGAACCGTGTGCCGGACGCCTTCGTCTTGATCGATGAGGAACTGAGGATCGCGGAAGCCAACTTGGCGTTTTTAGAGCTCGCGAATCTGGGCGACGCCGATGCGGCGCGCGGGCGCTCGTTGAAGTCTTTCGTCGGCCGCCGGGACCGGGACTTGTCGATCCTTCAGGCCAGCGTTCGCGAACATGGGTGGGTGCGGAATTTCGAAACTGTGTTCAGCTCGTCTGTCGGCTTGAAGGACGACGTGGAGATTTCCGCGGTCTCGGTGCCGGACGGGCTGGAGACGTTTCTTGGGCTTGTCATTCGCGTGGCGCGTCGCCGTCCTCCGGCCTCGCCGTCTCGGTCCGGCGCACTGCCGCATACGGTGGACCAGTTGACGGATCTGGTGGGCCGCTTGCCGCTGCGAGAGATTGTCCGTGAGACAACAGACGTCATTGAGCGGTTGTGCATCGAGACAGCGCTTGGATTGTCAGAGAACAACCGCGCGTCAGCCGCCGAAATGCTGGGCCTGAGCCGCCAGAGCCTTTATGTGAAACTGAACCGTTACGGCCTCCGAGAAACCGAGTCGTCGTCGGACAACGCATGATGCCCAGCGCCTGAACGTCAATCAAATGTGACGGCGTCAAAAAAAGTTGACGGTTGTCCGTAGTCCATCCAGTATGACGGTATGGATGGCGTCATCGTACAGGCGAAGCCCCTTTCGCGGCCTTCTCTCGGCTCTCTCTTGGAGCTGATTAAACCGATCACGTGGTTTGCGCCGATATGGGCGTTCATGTGCGGGGTGGTCTCGTCAGGCGCCGCGCCTCTGTCCCATTGGCCTTTGGCTTTGGCGGGCGCCTTCTTAGCCGGGCCGCTGGTGTGCGGGACCAGTCAGGCCGTCAATGATTGGTTTGACCGCGAGGTCGACGCTATCAACGAGCCCGATCGGCCAATCCCGTCGGGCCGCGTGCCCGGGCGGTGGGGGCTCTGGGTGGCGCTTGCGGGAACGGCGCTCTCCTTTCTTTACGCCTTGACGCTCGGACCGTGGACGGCGGCGGCCGCCGCGGCCGGCCTCGCGCTTGCCTGGGCCTATAGCGCGCCCCCTTTACGGCTGAAGCAGAGCGGCTGGCGCGGACCTGCGGCCGTCAGTTTCTCCTATGAAGGACTTGCTTGGTTGACGGGGGCCGCGGTGATGCTGCAAGGGCCGCCTGGATGGCCCATCGTCGCTTTGGCGGTGCTGTACAGCGTCGGCGCCTTTGGGATCATGACGCTGAATGATTTCAAGGCGGAAGATGGCGATCGCGCCCTCGGCTTGCGCTCCTTGCCGGTGATTCTCGGCGTTGGTCCGGCGGCCCGCCTGGCCTGCTGGTTCATCGCCGTTCCCCAGGGCGTCGTCGTTGGGTTGCTGCTGGCTTGGGGGTTGCCGCTCTTCGCGGGGCTCATCGCCGCTTTGATCGTCGGCCAGTTGCTGCTGATGCGGCGATTGTTGCGCGATCCAAAGGCGCACGCCCCCTGGTACAACGCCACAGGCACCTCCGTATACGTCTTAGGAATGCTGGTTTCGGCGATCGGCGTGAATTCCCTGGCGGGCTGACAGAAGGAACGAGCCATGACGACGAACTATTTGGGCTGGGCCGGCATCGTTCGTTTGGGCCTCGTTCAGACCGCCCTCGGCGCTATCGTGGTGCTCACCAC
>JBCDJH010000212.1:0-4618 GCA_038747965.1 Pseudomonadota bacterium | reverse complement strand
TCTGATGCGCAATGATGCGCTCACCTTCGTGCTCGTCGGCCAGCCCGAGGATCTCAGCGACGCCCGCCGCCGTATCGAGCGCGAGTACGCCATCGCTGGTGGCCGTATCGACGGCGACGGCAAGCGCGCCGCCCGGCGCGTGGCGAATTAGCGGGGCGACGCGGCGCTGGTTGGCATTCTGCGTCGGCGCCCCAGACGCGCTCATTCACTTTGGCTTGAAAGGCTGCTTGGCTTTAGAGCGAGTTGCAGGACAAGTGGCTCACCGGTTTCGCGTCCGCAATTCGCGCAAACAAAGACTGAGAGCCGTTTGCGGCCTTTGAACTGGCTCACGTCAGACGCAAACGGCTATAGCGGTCGTCTCAGCCGGACATAACGCCGGTGGCGTCACCCCCGGCGCTTGCCGCTTTTTGTCCGTCAGCTTTTGATTGCGAGAGCTTATGCAACGTTGCGAGGAACTGCTTTCGTTCGGTTGTATCCACATCGACCAGAAGCGCGTCCATCACATCGGCGAGAGCGGAGCGAAAGGCCGCCACCAAGTCTCGGCCTGCATCGGTAAGCTGAAGATGTGAGACGCGGCGATCCTCTGGCCAAGCGATCCGTTCAATCAGCGCCTTGCGTTCCAACGTTTGAACATAGCGCGTCATTTGGCCATTGTCGCGGGCGAGATCGGCGGACAGGTCCTAGACGGATATCGGTCCATTCTCATCAATCGCCATAAGGATCATTCCGCCAAGCGGGCCCAACTTCGGATCGTCCACCTTCAGGGCCTTTGGGTGAAGATCAGCATGGATGCGCCGCATTAAGCGATCGATGTGAAGCGCGAGGGTAAGGGTGTCGCTCAAATCGCTCCTCCTAATTAACTGACAAAGTCAACTAAAATGCTATGGACCCTTAGGTCTCTCGGGTGCGGTCGGACCGCGCGGACTGGACAGGAGCACACGTCATTTCTGGTTCTCATAGTCTCGCACTAAAGGCGGCCGCTATCCTCTGGGCGGTCTGGGGATTGGTCCACATGCTCGCGGGCGCCATTGTGATCCCGGCCGACGCGGCCGTCGGTTTCCAGGCGATTGCAGACGCGGTCGACCCCGCCCTTTTGGAAGCTGACTATCATCCCGCGGTCGGCGGCGTGCTCAACCAACATGGCTGGAATCTCCTCTGGGGTGGGGCGGTCACGTTCATTGGCGCGATACTCATTTGGCGCGCGAACAGAACAGCGATTTGGGTGACAGGCATGATCGGCGGGCTCTTAGACGTCGGATACCTCATTTTCGTCGATGTTCCAGGCTATGTGAATTTCATTCCTGGCACCTTGATGACGATCGTCTCTGGATCCGCGATCCTTCTCAGCTTCTGGGTATGGTGGTCCAGTCGTGATGGGACGCGAGCCGGGGCTTAAGGGGCTCTCATCCTTCTTTGGGGCGACAAGGTAGGGGCTGAAGAACGCGGAGAACTTACCTCAGCCGCGTCGACTTCTTGCACGCCCGCTTTACCGCCCTAAGCGTTGTCCGAAGCGGTCTCAAGCCCCTCGGCGGCGATCCTGCACGCCTTTGCAATTTCTGAGACATGCCGGGCGGCTGCTTCCGCCTCGGCCTTTTTGTAGCTCCGCGCTAGCGCCACGATTTTCTCCGCAAAGCGCCGATAGACCGGGCCGAGGTCTCTATACACTTTCGGCGTCGCGTGAATGAGCAGCCCCCGACGATCTGTCGGGTGCGGCTTCCGCTCGATAAGGTCTTTGGCCTCCAGCCGATCGAGCAGCGCGGTAACGCTACCAGTGGCGAGCCCTAAGGTCGACGCGACCGCTTTCGCCGAAACCGGCCCGTTTTCCAGAAGGTTCAAGCATCGAAGATCGTTGCGCGCGATCCCAAGCGTGTCGGCCGCGTAAGCGTCCAGGGCGTCCATCGCCGAATGGAGTTCCCGGCAGGCGTGCACCAAACCGTGCGGGTCCATGGGCGCTGGCGCGCGATTGTTGGAAACAGTCGTCATCGCTGCAACTTATCTCAGCCCTTCCGGTTGACAAATAGCTTGATAATCAAGCAACTTGATAATCGTTCTATGGAGATGCTTATGCTTGTCGCCGTTCTCGTTGGCCTCGTTGCGGGCCTTGTTCTTGCGATCATCCTTACTCCTCGTGTTGTGGAGTATGTCGAAACCATCGAAATAGGCGCGCGGCCAGAGCTGATTTATGACGCCATCCGTCAGCAAAGGGACTTAATGCGCTGGTCGGCCTGGCCATCGGAGACGGGTTCAGACTGTGCGGTAGAGGGCCTGGACGGCGACGTCGGCGCACGCACCGTCTTTCTGAACAAGAAAGGCGATAGATTTGGCTATCAGGAGGTGACCGCGCTCTCCGCGCCACACAAGGTCAGCTTTGTGCTGCAGAGCAAGGGGCCGCCCCACACGCCGTCGATGGATTTCTACATGGTGGAAGTCGCTAACAATCGCACCCAAGTTCTGCTGCATTTCCGCAATGAGATCGCGCCGCCCTTTCATCTGGGGCTTCGGATCGCCGGCGTCGTGCGCTGGACGCGGATGATGCACGGCAAAGACTTGCACGGACTGAAGCGCTTCTTAGAGCAGGGTGTGGATTATCAGGGACAAGCGCTGCGGCCGGCGGCGTGAGCGAGGCGGTCTTCTTCCCCTTCGCGTTCGAGGCGCCGATCGAAAAGTTCGGCGTCGGGAAGAAGAGAGTGATTTGGTATCATGTGGTCATTGCGCCCACCGATATTTGCGCCAGCCTTCCCCTTGCGGACTATCCAAGGCTTCGGATCGAGGGCGAGATAGCGGACATCCCGATCGCCAATGCGCTCATGCCAACGGGCGACGGCCGCCACTACATCATCATTGCGCCGAACGTCTTGAAAGCGAGCGGCGCGCGTGTTGGCGACTTCGTTGACGTGCGGTTCCGTATCGCGGATCAAGACCACGTGGATACGCCCCGTGAACTGGCGCTCGCCATAGCGGGCCAGCGCCGCTTTGAAGATGCGTGGGACGCTCTAACGCCTGGGAAAAAACGGATGCTGGCGCAGCATGTCCAGTCGGCCAAAACTCCGACCACGCGAGCAAAACGGACCCGCGAGGCGATTGAAGCCCTCATGGATCACCGCGCCGATCTGCGGGCTTGGCGCAAAGCCGCTAAACGGTGACATGGAGCGCCTTGGGCGGCGATCGTTTGTGTACGCGCCGATTGGCGTCCCCCGCTCCTCAGTTCGCCGCGTCGAAGCCGAAGCGGCTGTTCAGGCGGTCGACTTCGGACCAGGCGTCTTTCGCCTTTTCACGGAAGCCGATGCGATCGGCGTCGAAGGCGACTTTGGCGTCGCGGGAGAAGGTGAAGTAGAGGCGATCGGCGTCGAGCGACCAGTGGAGGGGATCGCCGGCGACAAGCTTGCCTTCCGCCAGGTTCTTCACGCAGTAGCCGCCATATTGGGGCGCAAAGCGTTCCGGGTTCTCCAAGAAGCGCGTGCGGTTCTCTTCGCTGGTGAAGCGGAACATCGCGCCATTGTACATGGCTTCATATTCCGGCGCGCCGAGGGAGGGGCCGCCGTCGCCGAAGTAGGAGACAGGGTCATAGCCGCCAATGGCGACGTTGGTTTCCGCGTCCTTCACGACGGATGTGAAGGAGGCGGCGAGCACAGATGGGTCCACATCGAAGATGGGCGTCGCCTGGATGTCCTTCTTCATCATCTCCGCTTTGGAGGATTGCGCCGAGGCGCCGCCCGCCGCCGTCAAGGCGAGCGCTGCGGCGGCGACGGTGAGCGCCAGGGCGCGGGCCGAAGGGCGAGGAAGGGGGCGAGCGAAAACCTGCATGATCGATCTCATCCATGGGCGGCGCCGCGCGCCGCGGTTTTGAACAGCCCCCACCATGGCGGAGCTTGCGCTCCCATGCACGGCGCCTTTTTTGACATTCTTGCGAGGCGTTCGCGAGCGCCTCCCCCATTGCATCTTGGCCCATTCGCGTCGCGGCGCCACGATGGGCCCATGGAGAATCACATGACGCCCCAAGGGGCTTCGTCCGACTTGTTCGAGGGGAGCGATGCGGCCGGCGCGGCGCCGGGGGACGGCGCGCGTCAAGGCTCGCCGCCGCGCGGCCGTCCAGTCCGCCGGTTGCCGCCGGAGGCCGCTAACCGCATCGCCGCCGGCGAAGTGGTGGAGCGACCCGCCGCCGCCGTCAAAGAACTCATCGAAAACGCCCTGGATGCAGGCGCGCGCCGCATTGATGTGGAGACGGCGGAGGGCGGCAAGGCCCTCATCGCCGTAACAGACGATGGCGCCGGGATGGGCCCTGAAGACTTGGCGCTGAGCGTTGAGCGGCACGCCACCTCCAAGTTGGAGGTGGGCGAGGGCGGCGCGGTCGATCTCCTCAACATCGCCCATATGGGATTTAGGGGGGAGGCGCTCCCCTCCATCGGCGCGGCGGCGCGGCTCGCGATTGTCTCGCGGCCGGCGGGCGCCGACGAGGCCGCGAAAATCGCGGTGGAGGGCGGCCGCGTGGGCGAGGTGGAGCCGGCCGCCTTTTCCGGCCAGGGAACCCGGGTGGAGGTGCGCGATCTCTTCTTCGCAACGCCCGCCCGCCTCAAATTCCTCAAAAGCGAGCGGGCGGAGACCAGCGCCATCACCGAGG
>JBCDJH010000211.1:0-4621 GCA_038747965.1 Pseudomonadota bacterium | reverse complement strand
GTTCCTCCTCACCCCCAATATTCCGGAGGCGGAGGCGGAACGCCTTCGGCAAGAGGCGCGCTCGCAACGCCTCCGCTGCGCCATCTCCGCCAAGACCGTCGCCGCTCGTGGCGGTCAAGACGGGGTCAAGAATAATGCGGGGCGCGTCGGCCCGGTTCGTCACCGCGTCGGCGACGGTCTCAATGATGGGGCCAGAGCCAAGCATGCCGATCTTAATCACATCGGCGCCGATATCTGCGAGCGTCACGTCTATCTGCTGTCGGACGACATCGACCGGCAAGAGATGCACGCTGTGCACGCGCTTTGTGTCTTGCACAGTGACCGCGGCGATCGCCGTCATGGCGTAGGCGCCCAGCCCGCAAACGGTCTTGATGTCGGCTTGAACGCCGGCGCCGCCGCCAGAGTCGGAGCCGGCGATAATCAATACACGGCCCTTCGGCGCGTCCATCCCGCTGGTCACGGCGACAGCGCCCCGCCTTTAGGTCTTCGCCGCTTCATGCAGCCGATCGACCACCCCGTCGACCACGGACGCCACAAGCGCGGCGTCATCGCCTTCGGCCATCACCCGCACCACCGGCTCGGTGCCAGACTTGCGGATAACCAAACGGCCGAGCCCCTCCAAACGCGCCTCGCCGTCTTTGATGGCGGCCTTCACGCCTGCATCGTCGAGAACCGACGGGCTTTTGTAGCGAACGCTTTTCATGATTTGAGGAACAGCCTCGAACAAAGCGCACGCCTCGCTCACAGGCTTGCCCTCGCGGCCGATCACGGCGAGCGCCTGAAGCGCGGCCACAAGCCCGTCTCCCGTCGTCGCAAAATCGTTCAGAATGATGTGTCCGGAGGGTTCCCCGCCGACATTCATCCCCGATTGGCGCATCGCCTCAACGACATAGCGATCGCCCACCTTGGCGCGGAGGAGATTGAGATCGAGCCCCCCCAGGAACCGCTCAAACCCCAGATTCGCCATGATGGTCGACGCAACGCCGCCGCCCCGCAACCGTCCGTCTGCGAGCCAGGACTTTGCGATGAGGGCGAGGAGTTGATCGCCGTCCACCAACTCGCCCCTTTCGTCAGCGATCAGCACACGGTCCGCGTCGCCATCAAGGGCGAGGCCGATATCCGCTCGATACTGACGCACCGCTTCGCACATCGCCCGTGGAAAGGTGGAGCCGCACTCCTGATTGATGTTGAACCCGTCTGGCGCAACACCGAGCGGAATGACCTCCGCCCCAAGCTCCCACAACACGGTTGGCGCCGCCTTATACGCCGCGCCATTGGCGCAATCGACGACAATGCGGAGCGTGTCGAGGCGCAGGTCTCTTGGGAACGTGTTCTTGGCGAACTCTATATAGCGCGCGAGCGCGTCATCGACGCGTTTGACGCGGCCGAGATCGGCGGACCCGACAAGACCTTCATCGTAGCCGTCCTCCATGAGCCGCTCGATGGCGAGTTCGGTTTCGTCGGACAGTTTGTAGCCGTCCGGTCCGAACAATTTGACGCCGTTGTCTTCATAGCTGTTGTGGGAGGCGGATATCATCACGCCAAGATCGGCGCGCAGGGAGCGGGTGAGCATCGCCACCGCGGGCGTAGGCAGCGGACCGAACAGGAAGACATCCATCCCAACAGCCGCGAAACCCGCCGTCAAAGCGGGCTCCACCATATAACCGGACAGCCGCGTGTCTTTGCCGATCACCACCCTGTGGCGATGGTCGCCCCGGCGAAAGACCCGGCCTGCGGCCATGCCCACCTTGAGCGCGATGTCCGCCGACATGGGCCGCGCATTCGCGCGACCGCGTATTCCATCCGTACCAAAATATCTGCGCTTCATGGCGCCGCCCTCAGACGCGCCGCGCCCGAAAGCGGCGGCGGTTGCGATCGTACAATGATCGTTTCGTTATATGTCGTAGTGCAAACTCCTAGGCCGCGCAACTTCTCACGCGGCGGCCAAGCGGCCCTTAGGCCCGGCGTCTCCCGCTTTGGGCGCGGCCCCTGCGGCGGCCCGAAAACGCACATGAAAGGCGGTTCCGCGGTCCCCAGACACTGGCGAGCGCAGCTCCACCTCGCCGTCGGCAGCCTCAACCATCTTCTTGACGATCGCGAGCCCAATCCCGTTGCCGCCGCCATTGCTGCGCGGTTGAAGCACCTTGAATGCGCCGAAGACGCATTCCTGGCAATCGGCCGGAACGCCAGGTCCGTCGTCGGTCACAATGAATTCATGCCAATCGCCGAAAGCGCGGTAGGCAACCGTCACGCGCCCTTCGGCTCGGTCATGATGCTTCACCGCATTGCCGAGCAGATTTGAGAAGACCTGCTCCAACAACGTCCGAGAAACCACCAATTCGGGCAAGGGAGAGATCGCCTCAATCTTGAAACCGCGAGGCGCGTCAATCCAGCGGCTCACGTCTACTATGAGGGCCGCAGTGTCGACCAACTCGCGCCCGGCGTCTCGGCGGCCCGCTCTCGCGTAGTCGAGGACGTCGACAATCAAGCGCTCCATGCGGGCCACCCGGTCGCGAATAAGATCGAGCTTGTCCTCGGTGTGCGACGCGACGTCGTCGCCCAGATCCTCAGCAATCCATTTCACAAGATCGTTCATGCCGCGCAGGGGCGTCTTCAAATCGTGAGACACGATGTAGGCGAAGTTCTCCAGCTCGCTATTCGTCCGCTCCAGCCACTCCGTGCGCTGTTGCAAAAGATCTCGGGCGCGCTTCAGATCGCTGACATCCGTATGGCAACCCACCATGCGAAGAGGCTCGCCCCCCTCACCCCACTCAACAACGCGCCCGCGGCAAAGAACGGTGACGACGGAGCCGTCAGCATGCCGATACCGGACCTCCTGCACGTAAGGGTGCTCTCCGCGGGTCTCGACATGCTTACGAAGGTTCTCAAGAGCGACTTTGAGGTCGTCTTCAAAGATCAGCTCTTGCCATTCGGAAGGGTGGTGACGCTTTGTGGCGGGATCAATTCCGAACATCTTCCAGAAGCGCGGAGACATGTACTAGTAGTCTTTGGGAATCCACCAGTCCCAATACCCGTCGAGGGTGGACTCGAGCACAAGCCGAAGCTGCTTCTCGCTCGCCGCCAATTCCGTTTGGACCCGGCGCTCTTCGGTCACGTCGGTGGAGATCACCAACAGCGAGCGTTTCCCCGTGACCGGGTCAATGTGCGGAATCTTGTCTGTGCAGCTCCAACGCTCGCCGTCGCGCGTCCGCGCGCATCGCTCAACAACGCCGAGCCGGGGCGCTTGCATCTCGATCACGCGCATGTCGTCTCGATACTGTATATTTGAGACGTCAGGCGCGAGATCTTGAACGCTTCGGCCTATGCAGTTTTCAGCCGGCGCCCCCATCCATTCAGCAGCCGCGGCGTTCAAACGCAAGATGCGGTTTGCATCGTCCTTGTACCAAATACGAGCCGGCACGTTATCGAAGATGAGTTGGAGTTCATCGCGGTGGCGGCGCAGCTCTTCTTCCAACCCAACGCGCTGACTGACGTTGATAACCGAACCGGAAAGCCGTGGAGATTGATCGGGGCCGGCGCATGAAAGCTCGCCGCTCATTTGCAGCCAAAGCAAATCGCCGTTGTGGCCGTGAACGCGGAACTCGATCTGAAACGCGTCCAGTGAAGCAGCGTCTGCGGACAAGGCCCGGCGAACGCGGGCTGCATCCTCCGCATGGACGCGTTGCAAGAAATCATCGCGCCCGACAGCCGGATCGAAGTCAGCGCCGCCAAGCAAGGATGCAAACGTCGGCGACAGGAACATGGCGCCCGTCGTGACGTCCAAGTCCCAAACCCCGACGCCCCCCGCCTCGAGCGCCGCGTCGTAGAGGCTCTTGACGGTCCGAAGCTCGGTCTCAGTCTCCTTCTGAGCGGTCACGTCTTGAATGACCCCGAAGAGAGCTGAGACCGCGCCATACTCATCCGTATGACACTGACCGCGCGAGTGCACATATCGCATCGCGCCGTCCGAGCGAATAATGCGCGCCTCGAAGGCGTAAGGCTCGTTATTGAGCATGGCGCGGTCGACGCACGCCGCGATCCCCGCGCGATCGTCCGGGTGATAAAAGCCGACAGCGGTCTCCAAAGCGGGCGTGTACGCCGCCCGGGTGAGCCCGTGGATGTGGAAGACTTGATCGGACCAAACGAGTTCGTTCGTCGCGACGTCCAAGCGCCAATGCCCAACGCCGGCCACCTTCTCGACGATCTTCAGGTAAGACCATCCGTCGATGCGCGATTGGTTCATCTGGGCGGCGCGCCCGCCTGAGCGATTTTCGACACCGGGCGCGCGGTCTCCAGCGGGCGCCCCCCGCATGCCGCTGATCGCCATCGCGGCGTCCGCGACGGCCACCGCGTCGCGCTCCAAAGGCGACGGCGTCCCGAAATCTGCAACGGCGAGGACGCTCAGACGGCGGCTTGGCGCGAGAGAAACAGGCGCCGCGGCGACAAGCGAAACCAGGCCCGCTTCGATGGAGACCGCCACGCCGCTCAGCTCGGCGGACACATCCGACAGCGCCCCGCCGTCCTCAAGAGGCTTCAGCGCCGCCGAGAGGGCGCTTGCGAGGCCTTCGCTGTCGCCGCGCGCTAAGCCATGCGCGGCCACAAGCCGCCAACGCCCCGTCTC
>JBCDJH010000210.1:0-4646 GCA_038747965.1 Pseudomonadota bacterium | reverse complement strand
GTTGAGCGAGCCACCAGGTTGGGAATGTGTTCGTAGAATAGCGCTGGTGATAGATAGCGACCTTGGAAATAAAGCGCTCGTCGCGCAAATCCGGGAAATAGTCGTCAATATTCTGGGCCAGGAACATGCCCTTATAGACGACCGACAACCCGGAGAGGGAGCAGACGTAAAAGTCATTGAGGCTGGCCGCGCGGGCCCGCTTTTCAATGGAGCGGCGCACAAGGAATAAATCGCGCTCAAGCGCGGCCGGGCTTTCATCGCGGCCGGAGGTGAACATAATCTGCTCAATTTCCGGGCGCGTCGCCTTGGCTTTATCGCCAATGACGTCTGTGTTCACCGGGACCTGGCGCCAGCCGTAAATGTAGTAGCCGCGCCGCAGAATTTCCGACTCCACAATCGTCCGGCAGCGCTCCTGCGCGCCGTAATCGGTCCGCGGCAGAAAGATCATGCCGACGCCGATATGTCCGCCCCGCGGCTCGTGGCCGGTGCGCTCAATCTGCTCCCGGAAGAAATCTTGGCTGACGTCGATATGGATGCCGGCGCCGTCGCCTGTCTTGCCGTCCGCTTCCACAGCGCCCCTATGCCAGACGGATTTCAACGCCTTGACGCCGATCTCCACCCCCTCCCGCCGGGGCGCGCCGTCAATGGCGGCGACGAGACCGACGCCGCATGCGTCATGTTCATCGCTTCGCCGGTATGCGCCCGCCGCTTCAAGACGCGCGCGCTCAGCTTCGTAGTGATCGCGCCAGGCGATGGCGTCCGCCGCGCGATTGATATCGTCAGCCATGCTTTGGCCTTTCTTCAAATAAGGGTGGGCGCGGATTACTCGGCTGCGACGGCTGGGGCGCGGCGCGCCTTGTCGCCGGCGCCCCCTTGAAGCCGTTTGTGAATGGCGTCCGCCGCGTCGCGACCGTCGCGAATGGCCCAAACCACAAGCGAGGCGCCGCGCACGATGTCGCCAGCGGCGTAAACGCCGTCGAGCGACGTCATTTGAGTTTGGAAGTCGACGCGGATTGTGCCCCAGCGGGAGACGGCGAGTTCCGGCGCGCCAAAGAGGCCCGGAATATCCTCCGGATCAAAGCCGAGGGCTTCAATCACGAGATCCGCCGGCAAATCAAAATCGGAGCCCTCAATCGGCTCCGGGCTCTGCCGGCCGGACGCGTCCGCTTGGCCGAGGCGCATCCGCACGGCGCGCACGCCGGTGACGCCGTTGGCCGAGCCAAGAACGGCCTTCGGCGCGGCCAGCCACTCAAAGACGATGCCCTCTTCCTCCGCATTCGCCACTTCGCGCAGGGAGCCCGGCATGTTCTCCCGGTTCCGCCGGTAAAGACAGGTGACGGACTTCGCTTCTTGCCGGATCGCGGTGCGCACGCAGTCCATCGCCGTATCGCCGCCGCCGATCACCACCACGTCTTTGCCGGCCGCGTTGAGCGACCCGTCATCGAATGCGGCGACCTCGTCGCCGAGCCCCTTGCGGTTCGAAGCGGTGAGAAACGTCATCGCCTTTACGACGCCCGCGGCGCCGACGCCCGGAACAGACAGGCTGCGCGCCTTGTAAACGCCCGTTGCGATCAGCAACGCGTCATGGCGGGCGCGCAGCTCCTCCAAAGACGCATCGCGCCCCACCTCAAAATCCAAATGGAAGTGCGCGCCGCCGTCTTTCAGCTGATCCCAGCGGCGGATCACGACGTCTTTTTCCAGCTTGAAGCCGGGGATCCCGTAGATCAGCAGACCGCCCGCCCGATCGTACCGATCATAGATATGCACCTGATAACCCTGGCGGCGCAGCTTGTCCGCCGCCGCAAGCCCAGCGGGCCCTGCGCCGATAACGCCAATGCTCTCTGGGCGCTCCTCGCGCGGTGAAAGCGGCCGCACCCACCCCTTCTCAAATGCGGTTTCCGTGAGGAACTTCTCCACAGCGCCAATGGTGACGGTGCCGTGCTTTGATTGCTCAATCACGCAATTGCCTTCGCAAAGCCTGTCTTGCGGGCAGATGCGGCCGCAAATCTCCGGAAACGTATTGGTCTCCTGGCTGACGTGATACGCCTCTTCAAGACGCCCCTCAGCCGTCAACATCAGCCAGTCCGGAATGTTGTTATGCAGCGGACAGTGGGTCTGGCAGAAGGGGACGCCGCACTGGGAACAACGGCCCGCCTGGGCCTCCGCCTTCTCGCGAATGTAGTCCCCATAGATTTCCTGGAAATCGTCGACGCGCGCGTCTGCGGCCCGCTTTTGCGGCCCTTCCTGAGGACGCGAGACAAACTTCAACATCTTGCCCGACATGGCGCGGCTCTGCTCCTGTCATGCGCCCCTCGGCGCGTGCGAACCGGCTATGTACCCCAAGCGACGGCGGATTTCCACGGCGAAGCGCAAGTCTGGTCAGCATTGCTGACCCATTTGCGCCGAAGCCAAGCCGACAAAGACATTGCAATTGAAATCCAATTCACCCATAACCCCGCAACGCAGATGAGCGGGCGTAGCTCAGGGGTAGAGCATCACCTTGCCAAGGTGAGGGTCGTGCGTTCGAATCGCATCGCCCGCTCCAGATACTTTATCAAATTCGTCAATAAGATCAAAAGGATAACTGTTAGCAGCAGCGTCTCTTGTTGCGCCTGTCTATATTTTGTGTACCATTGTGTGTACCGAAACGTGGACCATGAGGCGTTGGGCGAGTGCCGGAAGATACCAAGAATCTCGAACTTCGCGGTGGCCACTGGCACTACAACCGCAGGGTCCCGAGCCGGTTTCTTCCCTTCGAAACCCGGCGTCGCATCCGTGTCTCTTTGAAAACCAAATCCCTCGACACCGCACGCGCACGACGTGACGCGCTCATGGAGGCGGACGATCTCTATTGGGCCTCACTGACAGGCATCGACGACGACGCCGTCGGCGATGCAGCGGCCGTCGCGCAAAGACGGGTCGCTGAGCGCCGATATAAGGCGGCAAGCCTTCGCGCCCTTGCCCGAGGCTTTACCTACATCCCAGCCGCCGACCTTGCCGAGACCGCTGAGCTCGGGACTATCATCGAACGCCTAAAGATCATCGACGCGTCGGACACCGGGACCCCGAGCGCCCAGGAGAAAGCCGAAGCGGAGGCTTTGCTCGGCGGTGTCGAAGAGCCACCCCTGACAATCTCAGAAGCCTTCGAAGTCTACTGCCGCGAGATCGTGGCCGCTGAACTTGTCGGGAAATCAGACTCGCAGCGGCGACTGTGGCGAAAGACAAAGAACCGCGGTGTCCAGTACTTTATCGATCTCGTCGGCGACAAACCAATGACCGCCGTCACCCGGCAAGACGCGCGGCACTATTTTAATTGGTGGAAGGACCGGATCGTTCCTTCGGACGGCAAAGAGGCGTTGAGCGCGAATACCGCCAACCGGGACCTCGGTAATGTCAGGGTCCTTTTCGACGCCTACTTCAAGCACATCGGGCAAGAAGATCGCGCAAACCCATTCCGAAACCTTTCGTTCAAGTCGAAAAAGTCAAAGGGCAAGGTCCTTCCCTTCGAAGATGATTGGGTCCGATCGAAGATACTGGTGCACGGACTTTTCGACGGCATCAATCCCGAAGCGCGTCACATCCTTTTTGCTCTTATCGAAACGGGTTGCAGACCCGGCGAGATCGGCAATCTGACGAAAGAGGACATTATCCTCGACCACGAGGTTCCGCATATCCGCATACGGCCTAAGAAACACCGTGAAATCAAAACGGATGCTTCAATCCGCGAGATACCGTTGCTGGGCGTTTCGCTAGAGGCGATGCGCGCCTTCCCGACAGGCTTTCCGCGTTATCGCGACAAACCGGATCTCTTGTCTGCGAATTTGATGAAGGCGCTGAGCGCTCGGGCTTTGTTCCCGACGCCAGCCCACAAGGTCTACTCATTTCGCCACAGTTTCGAAAAGCGAATGCTCGAAGCGGGCCTGGATCACGACCTGCGCCTCACGCTTATGGGGCATACGAACAAACGGCCTGCCTATGGCGACGGCGGCTCGCTGCCCTTTAGGCGCGATGAACTGACGAAGATTGTTCATCCATTTCCGAAAGGGCTCGTCTAGGGCCGTTTACACCTTTAACGCCCCTGGATAGGTAAGGGTGCAATCGCGCCTTCCGGGAATTGATTGCTGACAACTCAGTCTCAAGGCGCTCAAACAAAGGCCAGTAGGCGTCACCATAGCGATCTACGATCCTGGCGGCGATCCGAAGAGCAGCTTCAATATCGGCTTTTGCGCTGTCCATGCGCAGATTTTGACACTCGCTGAGGAACGCAAAAAGCTCGGAAATACACACTCTGATGCAAACAATCGCATTTCGTCGCGAAAACACTCTCACTCTTGCGCCGTGGAAAGAGTTTTAGCGCGCGTTCCCGCTTAAATGCCCGAAAGGTAACAGAAATGAGAAAAGGGAGCTCACAGGCTCCCTTTTCTGCAACAGCATCGATCTCTTCTGCGCTACAAGCTTTTGGGATCTATGGGGTTTGTTCCCGCATCGCGTTCGCTACGGTCATCAACACCATCACCATCCGAATCAGCTTTGTAAGGGAATGTACCGGCCCGTCGCTCGCTTGCATCGGAGACGGTATCGAAGATTCCCGAGATCGGGATATCGACGGGGACGGCATCTCCAATGCAAGCGAGCGACGGGCCGGT
>JBCDJH010000209.1:0-4653 GCA_038747965.1 Pseudomonadota bacterium | reverse complement strand
TGCTGGGCCAGAGACAACGCAAAGCGCTTTCCTCTTCGCTTGTCCATGCACTGTGTTATCTTTCTGGTATCCTACCGCGTTGGTCGCTGCGACTAGGCGAATTGCGCTGACCATCATTAGGGAGATGCTGGTCAAGATTGGGGCAATGTCGACGCCAAAGGCCGATATTCGGCGCTCGTCGCAGTGAAAGCCGGCATCCACCCTGGCAGCCCGCTGTAACGTGACCGGTGACTTAGTCCGCAATGCTGGCGCGTAACGCAGCACTGATCAAACTGAGGAAGGACTTTGAGCGCGGAGAGCGGGGTATACTTCAATCGGGTAGGCTTCAGCGGAGTAGCGCGGTCCCGTCCAGCTAGACGCGGGCGCATCTTCGCAAGATCGCGGGCGCTTCTTCGCAAGATGTAGGCGAAGCTTGTGGATAAGTATCGGTGCTATCCAGCCGTTCCCAACTTTGGGTTTCTGCTCAGTTTAGGGATGATATGCGACCAACCGTACAATACTGGGTGGGCCAACGCGATGATCAGCTCCGGCCGCGACGACGCGCCAGCGCTCCGATAGCAATCGACGGCCCAATTGTAGGCCGTACACAACTGCGGTAATGCAGACTGAGTTTGTTAGCTTATGCGGAGTACCCGTTCGTTTTTGTGAGGAAAGACGAACATTGGTATCTCCAAAAACGACCAGAGGGTCATAACTAAGGAGAACTTCGTAGCAATGGCTTTATTGAGTGTTGCAGGGAAACCGCGCTTAAATGTTCAGCCTAAGGCGCTTCATTATTTGCGCGCCACGCCTGAAACCTGTCATTGGGGCTACTTTAGCGCGTCCCTCGCGCCAGCCCTAACCGTCGAGAGCGGTGATTTAGTATACACCGAGTCGATCACGCATCACGCAGGCGACGCGCCCGAGTTGATGTTTGATGAGGGTATCAAAGAGATCTACGACAAAATCCCCGTTGAAGATCGCAATCCAGGCGTTCATCTGCTCACTGGCCCCGTTTACGTCAAAGACGCAAAGCCAGGCGACATGTTGGAGGTTCGCTATCTGGAGCTTTCTCCGAAAGTCAACTTTGGCTCTAACGTCGCCGCCAATTGGGGGCATCTGTTCGAAGAAATGGGTCGTAAAGAACGCGTCACGATCTATGAAATCGACGACAATCATCAGACGTGTCGGGCGGTATACGCCTACGACAACACAGGCGGCTACGAAACGCCGGGTCGGATAAGCAACATCCCATCGGCTCAACGAGACAAGGCGTTGGAGGGCATCCGTGTGCCAGCCAGACTGTTTGCAGGCACAGCGGGGATCGCGCCGGATCAACCTGGGCGCGTCGACACAATACCTCCGGGGCTACATGGCGGCAACGTCGACAATTGGAACATGGGCGCTGGCACCGCCATGTTCTATCCGGTTCAGGTAGATGGCGGATTGTTCAGCATAGGGGACTCCCACTTCAGCCAAGGCGACGGCGAGGTTAGCGGCGCGGCGATTGAGGCCAGCCTAAACTGCTTGCTGCAGTTTATTGTTCGCAAGGATTTCAAGCATCCAAGTCCGCTCTTAGAGACCCCTCACCATTGGATCGCCCACGGCTTTGACGAAGACCTCAATAAAGCCATGAAAAATGCGTCGCTGGATATGATGAAGCTGTTGCAAGAGCAATGCGGCCTGAGCGCTGATGACGCCTATTCGCTGATGAGCGTCGCCTGCGATTTTAGCGTGACCCAGGTGGTGGACGGCACTCAGGGCGTTCATGCTCGAATTCCACGTAGTATCTTCCCTCAGCGTGGAGATGCCGAACCAGTCCTATAGAGCCGAGCACCTAGGCGGCAGAGGCAAACGCGTGTGATGGCGTTCGGCGTGCTTAGGCAGAGCGGCGGACGTTTGCGTTGCCTCTGCCTCCGGGGCGGTTTTGGTATCGAAGTCAAGCTGAACTGGCAGCACACAGCTGGTTTATAATTCGAATGCTGTGTATTTACTTAATTGACCGGGTGGGGCTGCGTTGCATCATTCGCCCTCGGATTTTATTGATAACAAAATCTCCGACCGTCATCTAATGCGCCCATATCGTGTTCCGTGATTCATCGCTTACGTGCATCGAGGGCACGCTTCAAGTAACTGGCGGCGTTTACAAAGATACTACTTCTGTAGGCTGACGGTATCGACCAGAGCTCTGAATATCCACGTTTCAGGCGCTTTGACAGTATCCGCCTTGCCGGAGTCTATTGATCAACCTTTGAAAACCAGGATTGGACGCAAGATGACGTATCTGTCTTGGCCCAAGGCGTCTACGAATGAATCTCCACAGCCATTAAGAAAACGGACTCTAACGCCTCCGAAAAACCGGTCGCGGAGTTCGCGTTTTGATGTTTCCATTGAAAGAGCGCCGACCATCGCCGTGACGATTATGGCGCCGACAGTTGAGGACCCGTCTTGTGCTTCATAGGGGTTCGTCGACGTTAGTCACGCCAGCTCTGGTAAATTACACTTCGTCGTTATAGCCAGTCTGGATGAACTTCGAGACGACGGACTTCGAAATAGGGCTCAAAGCGGCGCTCGACGGAAAAACCAAGCCGGTTGGTTCGCTCGGGCGGATGGAAACGTTGGCGGCCGCAATTGCGCGGACGCAAGGCACGTTGACGCCGCGGGTGGAGACCTGCTCGCTCACTATTTTCGCGGCTGATCATGGCCTCGCGCACGCCGGCGTCTCCGCTTACCCGCAGGCGGTAACGCGGCAGATGGCGCTTAACTTCCTCGCCGGAGGAGCGGCTGCGAACGTGTTCGCGCGGTCTGTCGGCGCTGAGGTGTCGATCGTCGACGCGGGGATTACGGGCGCGCCGATCCAGCATCCCGATCTTTTGGACCGGCGCATTGCAGCGGGCACGGCGAACGCGCTCGAAGAGCCCGCCATGACGGCTGGGCAACTGGAGCGCGCGGTCGACGCTGGGTTAGCGATGGGCCGAGAGACGGCGGCCGACGCCGCGTGTTTTGGGGAGATGGGGATCGGCAACACCTCTTCGGCGTCGCTTGTCGCTGCAAAACTGCTGGGCCGGCCGGCGGCGGAATTGGTTGGGCGCGGCACAGGGCTTGACGATGACGCGCTCCAGCGGAAGGCGGCCCTCTTGACGCAAGCCGCCAGGCGCACGCCCGCGAAGCTCGACGCTCATGGAGCGCTCGCGGAGTATGGCGGTTTTGAGATCGCCATGATGGCGGGGGCGATGATCGGCGCCGCCGAAAATCGGCGCATTGTCCTCATCGATGGGTTCATTGCGACAGCGGCGGCCTTGTGCGCGCGCAACCTGGCGGTGGGGTGCGAAACCGCATTCGTGTTTGCGCATAAATCGGCGGAGGCCGGGCACGCGGCGTTGCTCGGCGCTCTTGAAGCAGAGCCTTTGCTCGACCTCGATATGCGGCTTGGCGAGGGCTCCGGCGCTGTCTTGGCCTTCCCTCTTGTGAAGGCGGCCGCGACGATGCTGCGAGAGATGGCGAGCTTCGAGAGCGCGGGCGTTAGCGGGCCGACATGAGAGAGGAAGCTGCGTCTTTTCTCCTGGCGTTGCAGTTCCTCACGCGCCTGCCCGTGCAAACCCAATCCATCTATTCACCGGAGCGTATGGCGTCGTCCGTGCGCTATTATCCGTTGGTGGGCGCGCTTGTCGGGGCGGCCTCGGCCGTAACGTTTGCAGGGGCCGCCGCTATTCTGCCCGTTCAGCTCGCGGTTCTTCTCGCTGTCGCCGTCGGTCTGCTGATGACCGGGGCGTTCCATGAGGACGGCCTCGCCGACACGTTCGACGGTGTCGGCGGCGGGGCCGTCCGCGACAAAGCCTTGGAGATCATGAGGGACTCGCGCCTCGGAACATACGGAACGCTGGCGCTTCTCATCGCGCTCGGTTTGAAGGTCGGCGCGCTTGTCTCTTTTCCAGCCCCAATGGTGGGCGCAGCTCTCATCGCCGCCCACGGCCTATCGCGGCTCTCGGCCGTGCTCGTGATCGCGACAAGCGAATATGCGCGCGATGAAGGAACCGGCAAACCGGTGGCGAGCGGCGTTTCAACAAACAGTCTGCTTATCGCGTGGGCGACCGGCGCTCTCATCATTGTACTGTGGATAGGTTTCCAGGCGCCTCTCGCCCTCACATACGGCGTCGGCGGCCTCGCCCTCGGCCATGTCCTTATGCGATTGTTTTTTGAATCGAAGCTCGGCGGCTATACGGGCGATACGCTTGGCGCTGTCCAACAGGCGAGCGAGATTGGGTTTTATCTGGGGCTCGCAGCATGGGTTTAACGCTTTTGAGGCATACGACGCCTCTGGTCGATCTCAGCCTTTGCTACGGCCGAACCGAACTTGATGTCGCGCCGAGCTTCGCTGAGGAAGCCGCCGCCGTCCTGGCGGAGCTGCCGCCCGTAGACCGCATCGTGTCGAGCCCTATGCTGCGGTGCCGCAAGCTGGCGGACTATCTCAGCGAGGCGAGAGGGGTGTCGGTGCAGGAGGATCGGCGCGTCGTGGAGATGGATTTCGGGGACTGGGAGGGGCAAGCCTGGTCTGACATTCCCCGCGCCGAACTCGATGCATGGGCGGCGGACTTTCTCCACGCGCGGCCCCATGGCGGCGAGAGCGTCGCAGACCTGCGAGCGCGTGTGAGCGAAGCCCTTTCGGAGGAGCTG
>JBCDJH010000208.1:0-4694 GCA_038747965.1 Pseudomonadota bacterium | reverse complement strand
GCGCGGCGGGTGGTGCCGCCGGACTTGATGGCGCCCGCCGCCCTGTCGCCGATCTTGAGAAAGCTCATGAGGCCGGAGGAGCGACCGCCGCCCGACAGCGGCTCCCCCGCGCCCCGAAGGTTCGAGAAGTTGGAGCCGGCGCCGGAGCCATACTTAAAGAGCCGCGCTTCGCGCACCCACAGATCCATAATGCCGCCATCGCCGACGAGATCGTCGCTGACGGATTGGATGAAGCAGGCGTGGGGCTGCGGATGTTCGTAAGCGGTTTCCGATGCGCGCACTTCGCCGGAGCGAATGTCCGCATAGAAATGGCCTTGGCTTGGCCCTTCCAAACCATAGGCCCAGTGGAGGCCCGTGTTGAACCATTGTGGGCTGTTGGGCGCCGCGATCTGCGTCGCCAGCATGAAGCGCATCTCGTCGAAAAAGGCGTGGGCGTCCTCGGCCGCGTCGAAATAGCCACCTTTCCACCCCCAATAGGTCCAAGCGCCGGCCATACGGTCGAAGGCCTGCTTGGCGCTGGTCTCAGGGCCTGAGCGCTCCTCAGCCGGCAGCGCGGCGAGCGCGTCTTCGTCGGCTGCGCGCCGCCATAGGAAATCCGGCACGCCCTCTTCAGGAACGGGCTTCAGCCGCGCGGGCACGCCCGCCTTGCGCAGATATTTTTGCGCCAGCACGTCGCACGCCACCTGGCTCCACCCGGCAGGCGCCTCCAGCCGGTCCATCTTTGAGACCAGCTCGCCGTCCGGGTTGCGGATCTCGCTCGACACCTCGTGAAAGGCGATATCGGCGTAAGGGGACTTCGCGTTTTGCGTAAAGCGACGCTGGATGCGCATGTTACGGGCAACTCTTCAGGCATGGGTTGAAACGGTTCCGAAGGGCAGGCCCCTGCGGGAACGCTGAACCTATCGCCCGCGGCCGCCCCTCGCAACAGTATATAGTATCGATGAGCCGCGCGGGCGGCACATTTAGGGTATAAGGCGGGGACGATATGCGGCTGGACGCCCGCGCCCTAGGCCGGCATAACTCAACGCGGCGCAGCGTTGAGGGGCGGCCAAGGCGTAACCTGGGCGAAGCATTCTCGCGCTAGGCTGCAACGTCAGATTGGAGCGTCGCGCAAGACGCGGCGAGGATTTGAAAGACTTATGCTGGCGAAGATTTTCACCTGGTGGAACGGCTCCACATTCGGCGCGCTCTTCACGATTTGGAAGCGCGGCGAAAAAGTGGGCGAGGACGAGTACGGGAACCGCTTTTTTGAGGAGCGCAACCCCAGCTTCTCGGACGGCCGGAAGCGCCGCTGGGTCGTCTATAACGGCATCGCCGAGCCGTCCCGAATAACGCCGGACTGGCATGGCTGGCTGCATCACACCTTCGATGCGCCGCCAACCACGGAGCCGCTTTTGCGGCGGGCTTGGGAGAAAGAGCATCGGCCGAACCTCACCGGCACGCCGGAGGCCTATTATCCGAAAGGCAGCCTGTGGCGCGGCGGCGACCGGGCGGCGGCGACGGGCGACTATCAAGCCTGGTCGCCGGACGACGCTTAGGAGACCTGCGAATTTGCTGCGCGATTGCGGCCCAGAAATCGTCTATGTTTGGCGCCACAGTGGGGCCGGGGAGTAGGTGAGATGAAATCAAGCGCTTTGGAGACTTGGGTGGGCGCGCTCGTGCTCGCGGCGGCCGTCGGCTTCCTCACCTTCGCCTATTCGCACGCTGAACGCGGCGCGGGCGCCGGGGCCTATCCGGTGATCGCCAAGTTCGGCCGCATTGACGGCATCGTCGTCGGCTCGGATGTGCGGCTCGCCGGCGTGAAGATCGGAACGGTGACGGGCCAGAAGCTGAACGCGGAGACATTCCTCGCCGAAGTAGAAATGACGGTCTCGCGCGATGTCGAGATCCCCGATGACTCCGTCGCCAAAATCGCGGTCGACAGCCTTCTGGGCGGCGCCCACATCGCGATTGAGCCGGGCGGGAGCGAGTTCGCCTTGGCCGCAGGCGATGAGTTCACCTACACGCAGGGCTCCGTTGATCTCCTCGGCCTTGCCTTCCGCGCGCTTGGCGGCGGCCTCGGCGCGTCCGACAGCGGCGGCGCAAGCGACGATGGGTTTGGCGGCGATGCGCCGGCGAGCGGCGGCGGGCTCGACGCCCCCGGCCTGGGCGGCGGCTTACGGCTGGATCCAGCGGGCGCAGAGTAACGCGGGCGTCAAACCGACGGCGGGGACGGGGGAGACAACCCAATGAAGCGCGAAACCAACCGATGGGTGGGACGGACGCCCAGACGCTTTGCGACGACGGGCGCAGCGGCGGCGGCGCTCCTCTGCGGCGCGGCGAGCCTTGCGGTCGCGCAGAGCGCGGATCCCGTGCCAGCTCCGGCGCCGGGCGGCGACGCCCCGCTGATCGGCTCCATCATCGATCTGCCGACGTCCAACGAGGACGACATCATCTTCATTCCGGTGTCCGCAACCTTGCGCGCGCTCGACAAAACGACGGCTCGGTTTCGCGATCTCGAAGTCGACATCGACCAACCCGTCGTCTTCGGCACGCTCGAAGTCGTGGTCCGCACATGCGAGAAGAAGCCGCCGGAAGAGCCGCCCGAGGTCACCGCTTTCGTGCAGGTCGCAGACTATGGGCTTGATGGCGTCGAAGCCCTAAAGCGGGGCCGGCCAGCGGAAAAAGAGCAAGTGTTCAGCGGCTGGATGTTCGCGTCCAGCCCAGCGTTGAACCCGCTCGAGCACCCCGTCTATGACGTCTGGGTGATCGATTGCAAAATGCAGGCGCCGCCCGAGTAAGCCGGTAGCGCGCTGAAGTCGGCGGGCGACGCGACTGCGGCCTCCAGCTGCTCCATATAAAGCTCTTTTGAAATCTCGATGGTGCCGAACTGGCCGAGATGCTCGGTCCGGAACTGCGTGTCGAGGAGCTGGAAGCCCCCGACTCTGAGCCGCGCCGCCAAGTGGATGAGCGCCACTTTGCTGGCGTCGCTCGCTCGGGAAAACATGCTCTCGCCAAAGAACGCGGCGCCGATCGCGACCCCGTAAAGCCCGCCCATCAGGCGCCCATCGCGCCAGCACTCCACCGAGTGGGCGAAACCGCGCTCAAAAAGTCCGGTATAGAGGCTGACGATCTGGTCGTTGATCCAGGTGTTCTCGCGGCCCGGACTTGGCGCCGCGCAGGCCTGAAGCACCGCCGTGAACGCAGTGTCGACCTTCACCTCAAACGCGTCTTGGCGGATGACGCGGCGCAGCCGTCTTGGCACGTGAAGCTGGTCGAGGGGAAGAATGCCGCGGCGCTCAGGCGCTACCCAATACAAGCGGGGATCGTCCCGCGCGTCCGCCATCGGGAAATAGCCGAGCATATAGGCCTTGATGAGATCGTCGAGGCCAATCGGCGGGATGTTGTCCGGATCGCGCAAAGACATGGGCGGTCCTGATTAAGGTTTCGCCTGTCTTGCGGCGTAGATTCAGGATGCCCCGAATCCGTTGTCCCGCAAATAGTTTTCAAGCCAATGAATATGATATTCGCCTTCGCGAATGTCGTTTTCGCCTAGAAGTTGATCGAAGAGGGGGATCGTCGTGTCGATCCCGAGTATCACGGTCTCGCGAAGCGCGCGCCGCAACCGCTCGATGCAATGTGCGCGATCATCGCCATGGACGATCAGCTTGCCGATCAGGCTGTCGTAATAGGGCGGTATCGCGTAGCCCGCATAGGCGGCGGAATCGAAACGCACGCCGAGACCGCCGGGGGCATGAAAATCGCTGATACGGCCGGGCGAGGGCCGGAAGGTGTGGGGATGCTCCGCATTCACCCGGCATTCGATGGCGTGCCCGGAGAATTCCACATCCTCCTGGGTGAAGCTGAGATGCTCACCGGCGGCGATGCGAATTTGCTCTCGCACCAGGTCGACGCCGGTCACCATTTCGGTAACCGGATGCTCCACTTGCAGGCGAGTGTTCATCTCAATGAAGTAGAACTCACCGTCTTCGTAGAGGAATTCGATGGTGCCAACGCCTAGATAGCCGAGCTTGGAGATCGCGCTGGTGACGACCTTGCCGATCTTGGCCCGCGCCTCCGCCGACAGCGCCGGCGAGGGGGCCTCCTCAAGCACCTTCTGGTGGCGGCGTTGGAGAGAGCAATCGCGCTCCCCAAGCTGAACGACGGCGCCGTGGGAATCGGCGACGATCTGCAACTCGATGTGACGGGGCCGCTGAAGGTACTTTTCGAGATAGACGGCGTCGTCGCCAAAGGCCGCTTTCGCCTCGGTTTGCGCGGACGCCATAGCTTCTTGAAGATCCGCCTCTGTCGGCGCCACCTTCATGCCGCGCCCGCCGCCGCCGGCCGCCGCTTTCACAAGCACCGGAAAGCCGATCTTACGAGCGGATTCAAGCGCTTCTTCGTAGGTCTTAACACCGCCGTCAGACCCCGGCACCAGGGGAATGCCGACTTCGCCCATGGCGGCCTTCGCAGCGATCTTGTCGCCCATCACCCGAATATGGTCGGCCTTCGGACCGATGAAGGTGATGCCGTGCGCCTCGACGATCTCGGAAAACCGCGCGTTCTCTGAAAGAAAGCCGTATCCCGGATGAATGGCGTTGGCGCCGGTGATCTCGCACGCGGAGATGATGGCCGGAATGTTCAGGTAGCTGTCTTTCGCCTGGGGCGGTCCGATGCAGACGCTTTCATCAGCGAGGCGCACATGCATGGCGGAG
>JBCDJH010000207.1:0-4711 GCA_038747965.1 Pseudomonadota bacterium | reverse complement strand
TTCGCCCGCCGGCGAAAGACGGCGGCGTTATCGCCGCCTGTAAAGACCTCTAACAGCGCTTCAACGCAGTCAACAAGCGGCCCCGCGTTCTCACGCTCCCCCTGGCCGGCGGCCCGCAACTCGTCCAGCAATCCATCCGCATATGAGCAAGCGGCCTTCATCGCTTTCGCCCGCGTATCAGCGTAGGCGGCTTCAAATGCAAAGCGACGTGCGGCGTCTCGGCAGCCCATAATGAGCCGTGAGGCGTTTATGGCTTGCGCGGCGGCGTCCGGGCCGACCGTTTCAGTCAGGGCCGGTCGGTCGGTGAATACGCCGCTCGCCCCGCCGGCGCGCTGAACGGGCAGGCACGCCCGCACCGTCTTGAGCGCGTTTTCAAGCTGCCGCTCCATGGCCGCTGACGCCGTGCGCCGACACGCGTAAATCCGTTCGCCCCATGGTCCATCCTTGCGAACGCCAAGTTCCTCCGTAAACCCCGTGAGGAGGTCGGAGACGCGCCCTAGCTCGGCAAGCGTTTGTTCAGCGACGGTTTGCGACAGATCCGCCGCCTCCAACCGATGGGCGAAACGCTCCGCCTCGCCCAGCAGGCGATCGCCGATGACGCCGCCCTCCGACGTAGCGCTGACAATCCGGTCGTCGCTGGCGCTGTTCAGCTGCCTCAACACCCCCATGATCTCCCAGGGGCGTTTCATGCGGGCCAGGACGATCAGCAGCAGATGCGTCGTCAGATGCGGCATGTGCTCTGAAAAGAGACCGATCTTGGCGCGCAGAAGCTCGCGCTGACGGGTGGGGAGGCTGTCGATGTCAGCGGGGAACTGGGACATTGTTTCGAGAATTTCGGCCGCGAACTCGGTGAGCGCTGCGATTTCGCGTGCGTCTTCAACGGCCGCCTTGGACCCCAGCCGCGCGACAAGCGCTTTGCTGGATTTCGCGTCGGCGTCCGCCGCCGCCAGCCCATCGCGAAGAGCCACCGAACCGCGCCTGTGCAATTCGGCAAGCGCGACGCGCTTCAGCTCAGCATCGCTGCTGAGAACGGCTTGAATGAGCTTTGAACAAAGCGCGGGCGCTTCGTCCGCCATAAGCTCGCTTGTCAACCAACCCCAGACGGCCGGTAGCGTTTTCCGCGAGATCCGGCCAATCTCCTTCGTCGCTGTGGCGTCGTCGACGAGCAGCTCTTCAAACCGCGAACAGAATAATCGCAATGGCGTTGGCGTGCGGGCCGGCTTCGCGGCGCCCACGGCGACCACACCCCGTAACGCCTCGCGCATCTCGTGGCTGGGCAAGGCCTGGCTCACGCCCTTGAGCTCGGCGCGCTCGATTTCCATGAGAAGCTTGGTGGCGGCAGGAGACGATAGCCCCGCGAGCAAATGCTCCAGCTGTCGCTGTTGCGCTTCCGAAAGACTCATACAGACCACCAGAGCGCGACGATGCGCGCAAAGCCTATCCAAACGGCGCGTTTCAACGTCCGCGCCCGCTCGCGATTCCACCTGAGAACCATTACTAAAAGGTTCGGTTCTATCGCCTAGCGTTTACAACCCTAGGTTATGTCGCTCAGAGGGATAGGCGAGTGGTCCGAAGCGCTTTCGCGCTGCGCGCATCATACGGTGAGGCCTAGAGCCAATTGCATCTGAAATGATTCAGTTCGAAGGCTACAAACGGCTCTAAATCTTTGTTTGCACGAATAGCGGGGTTTGCGCGAATAGCGGGGGCGAAACCGGCCAGCTGCTTTCGCTGCAATTCGCTCTAGCTGGCGGCCTTTTCCTTTTTCGCCTCAAAGGCTGCGCGGGGCGCTTGAGCGTCGGCCCCGCGCCATTTCTTGGCGAAGTCTTTCAGGTCTTTGTCGATGGGCGTGGGCAGGACGATCTTGAGTTTTACATACTGATCGCCGGGCGGTTTGCCGCTGGCGGGCTTCACGCCCTTTCCACGCAGCCGCAGCACGGCGCCGCTGCTGCAGCCTTCCGGCACGCTCAGCGCGACTTCGCCATCAATCGTCGGCACCGTGATCTTGCCGCCCATCACCGCTTCCTTAAGCGTGATGGGCGCCTCTAGGTGGATATCGTCGCCGACGCGCTCAAAGAATGCGTGGGGTTTAACGCTCGCCTCGACATAAACGTCGCCTGGCGGTCCATCGCCGCGCCCCGGCGCGCCTTGACCGCGCAATCTGAGGGTTTGTCCGTCTCGCAGCCCTGCGGGGATGGCGATGTTGAGGTTGCGCCCGTCCGGCATAGTGACGCGCTTCTTGACGCCGAGTGCTGCTTCCGCGAAGTCGACGCCCAGCTGATAGCGCATGTCCGCGCCGCGCGCGTTGAAGCCGCCGCCGCGCCGACCGCCAAAGAGATCGGCGAACAAATCGTTGACATCTTCGAACCCGCCTTCCCCGCCAGGGAAAGGCCCGCGGCCCCCGCCGCCGCGAAAAGCGGGCCCGCGTTCGTTGCCGTCGGCGTCAATCTCGCCGCGATCGAACTTGGCGCGCTTGTCTGCATCGCCAAGAATATCAAAAGCGGCTGAGACTTGCTTGAAACGGTCTTCCGCCGCGGCGTCCCCCGGATTGCGGTCCGGGTGCAGCTCCTTAGCGAGCTTTCGGTACGCCGAGCGAATGGCGTCGGCGCTTGCGCCGCGGTCCAGACCAAGAATTTTGTAGGGATCGGAACCCAAACCCGCGCCTCCCGGCTCGCCGCAGTCGAAATCAGGGGCGCTAGCCCGCTACGCCTATAGTCATACCGGCGTTGTGGCGAATCTTGGGTTAATTTGGGAAAGCGCGCCGGTTTTGTCTATGCGGAGAGCGGATTGGCGCGCGATTGGCGGACCGCCGCTCAAGCCGCAGGTCCGATCGGTAAGGCGGCGTTTTGGGGCGGCCCGTCGCCGGACGATAGACAAGCCAGGGGCCAAAGAGGCCCGTGGGCACATGCCGGCTCGCCCAAGCGGGATCGCAATCATGGCGATGCATACGGGTCGCGCCGCGGGTGGGATCGTCGGCTGGAACGACCAGGTTCAGGTGAATGCGGCCCGCCAGGTCCGCCTTTGAATCGGTGGGCAACAAGACGCCGGCGTCCTTTAAAATGCGCCGAGCCGCTGCGGCCAGCCCCGTGCGATCGGCGCGCGCCCTGTTGCGAATGACCCAGTAAACGACGGCTCGGATTTCCGGTGTTTCGTCAGCCGCGCAGGCCAAAATAGCGCGCGCTAGGTCCTGGACGCCCGGGTCCTCCGTCGGAAGTTGGTTCGAGTGCGACATCGCTCGTCCCGTCCGTTCGACATTTACCGTGCGGTAACCATAAACGGAAAAGATGAACCAAAAGAGAACGCCGATCTTGGCGCAGCGCCGGAAAGACGGACGGCCGCGCTCACGCAGAGACCGCCGCGGTGAGCGCCGGGCCCCTGCCGAAAGTGGCGGAAACTTGCGCGATCGACACCTGAAATCCCGCTGGCGCCCCCGATGGACCAAAATCCGCCTGCTGATCGCTCAAGGGGTAAAGAAGCGTCGGCGCGTTCGTCGTGTAAGTGCGCAGTACGGAGCCGCCGCTCAGAACATCCACCTCATAACGTTCGCTCTCTTCGCTGAGGGGCGGCTCGCTGGAGCCCCAGCCGTCGCCGCCACGGCGGGTGCGTCGTATCCAGGTCAGGCGGATATCGTCGCCGGACTGTTCCGCCTTCAAATGCGCCGGCCGGTAGGGCCTGAGGCCAATGCCTTGGAAGCTCAGCGTCCGTGTCTGAAAGGCGGGATCGCCAAGCGAGAGGCCTTCAGGGCCAAACAGCCAATCATAGGGAAGCCCCCGTTGATCGAGAGACAGGTCGATCTGGGAGACCGCTGGTCCCAGAAAAACGATGCGGGCGCCCGCCAGATGAACGCTGTCGGCCTCCGCCTCCGTGCCAGCCTGCCCGCGCAGGAGCCCCGTGAGCCGGTAGAGCGAGGCGCCGAACAGGTTGGCCGCCTGGAACTGGAGAACCTCCCAGCGCCCGTCCGCCCGCTCAATGGCGGCGACGTTGGCGCCGCCCAGGACGTCGATTTCCGTACGGCTCTGGAGGGCGCCGCCGGCGAGCCGCACAGCGACGGTCCCGCCGCGATCCCAGCGCCCAATAGGGCCGGGCGACAAATCCTCCGTCAACGCGCCCAGCGTCGCCGGGGCGGACGCTCCCCCAACCCGCGTTTGCGCGCCGCCGCTGACGCTGCGGTAGAGCGCGACGGTCCCCGGCCAAGGCCGCGCGAACGCCGCGAAGTAAGGCGCGTGCTCGACTTCGTCTCCGCGCAAAAGCGGCAGATCGAGAAACGCAGCCACCGGCGGGCCGTAACTCGGGACCGGCGCCGGGGCGCGCCGGCGAATGGGACCCGACGGGCGATCGTATACGGAGGCTTCCGTGCGCACCGCTTCCAAACGCCGGCCTTCGCTGTCCTCAATCGCCGTTATGCGATAATCCGCCTGCCGGCCATTCAAGGACACCGTCACCACGTCCGCCGGCTCTAGCGCCAAGGCGGAGGGCGGCAGGCTGAAGGCGATGGTCTCGCGCATCACCCAGGCGTCGGCCAAGAGCGCGTCGGAGGCGCCTTGGGCTTCGCTCGCCTCAATCATTGCGGCGACTTCGAAGTCCGCGCGGCGCTCAGACGCGCCCGCCAGCAGACGACTTTCGGACACCGCATGGCGATAGTCTCCCAGCGGATCGAAGTAACCGAGCGAGACGGAAATCGGCAGATCGGTCTCCTGCCCGCGGGTGATGGAGA